>JACTVT010000044.1 GCA_014465955.1 Eubacterium sp.
TTTTATTCAAATTGGGATTTGAAACGAACTCCAAATTTTTCGTGCAACTTGTTGCCGGGAAAATTTGGGAGAACAGTCCGGTGGACTGTTTGATAGTTGAGAAGAAAATCCCCACATCTGCGCCATAAAAAGCGACTTGCAAAAGCAAGCCGCTTTTTTAATGAAATAAATCTACATAAAGGATTTATTTTATTCCACTTTCTGCAAAGCAGAAAATTTCACAACGACCATAAGGCCATTATTTCATATCGCATTCTATTCGATATTTCATTAAAGCATCACTGCCCGAGACTATTGACAATTGCCAGTGTTTTCTGCTTTACTGTCTCGGCATCACCCGAACTGCTGTAAGTAAAATGATAAATTGTGTTGCCGTTTGCGTAAAAAGCAAAGCCTACATAGCCAATATTATCATCACCCATAATTGTGACAACAACATCCATCGAATTAACATTAATCACCTCGGCAATGCTTTCGGGATCACCCGTGCCCCAGAAACCGTTCATATCTTCATCTTTAATATCCTGAATAACAGACATTGAGATTTTGTCGCCGTTTTCATTTGATAAATCATACATTGCCGACAAATAATGCGGAATGAAATCAATTTCGCTGTCAATCCGATAACCGTCTGTTATCAGTGCAGACGGAATAATAACATCTTTAAACCCTTTGGCATTCATCGTTTTTACAATATCATTATCCGTATCACTCAGCATTTCAGGTGTTCTGTCTGCATTTTCAAAATTAAGTACAAATGATTCACTGTCATCAATTTCCACAACATTATTTTTATCGTTATAAACTCTTACGATTGCCGCTGAAACCGCAGTAACAGTAAGAATGCACACCAGAGCGGCAATAAGCGCAATCATGGCTTTACTGAATTTCATTCTTTTTTTATCTGTATCTTTTAACATAAGCGTTGTCCTTTCAATGAGTTCACTGTCAGGCTCTATGCCGTCAAAATACATTTTTATTTTTTCATCAAGCATTGTAGCCCTCCTTTTCAAGAATCTTTTTCAGTGCATCTCTGCCCCTCATAAGGGAAGTTCTGACAGCACTGTAGCCCATATTCAGCATTTCTGCAATCTCTCTTGCAGAATAGCCCTCATAATAATAAAGGCACATAATTATGCGTGTTTTCGGTACAAGCTGTTTCATTGCGAAATCAAGATTTTCACCATCATGTTGAGGATACTCCAGTAAATCATTCAAAGGTTCTGTGCTGTTCCACGAATGACTGAGAAAACTTTTTGCACAATTTACGGTTACCCTTATAAACCATGCCTTTTCATGTGTTTCATCATTAAACTGCGGTTTTTTCTTAATATAGCGCAAAAAAACATTCTGATAAATATCATCACTGTCTGCCCTGCTTGAGGTAGCGGAATATGCAATTTTATAAACTGTTGAAGAATATTTTTTGATTATTTCTTCTTCACTCGCCGACGATTTTTTTGCCATCAAAAAACCTCCTTTCACTAATAAAACATCTGAAACAGGCAAAATGTTACATTTTTTTAATTTTACCTCATAAAAAATATTTATACAAATAAAAAGGAATGCCAAAAGGCATTCCGCAGACTGAGCCTCCCTTGCAAAAGGGAGGGATTTGTTATTTCAGATATTCATCAATTGCTTTTGCGGCGTTTTTGCCTGCACCCATTGCTTTGATAACGGTTGCCGCACCGGTTACGGAATCGCCGCCTGCAAACACACCCGACAGTGAAGTTCTGCCCATTTCGTCTGCAACAATACAGCCTCGTCTGTCAACTTCAAGTCCTTTCGTGGTGCTCTTGATAAGCGGATTAGGTGATGTGCCGAGTGCCATAATTACACAGTCAACATCAATTAAATGTTCACTTCCCTTGATAACAACGGGGCGTCTTCTGCCCGATTCGTCAGGCTCGCCAAGTTCCATTGAAACACATTCAATTGCACAAACATTATTATTTTCATCACCGATAATTTTTGTTGGATTAGTCAGCGTTTTAAATTCAATCTGCTCCTCCATAGCGTGCTCAACCTCTTCTGCTCTTGCAGGCAGTTCTTCGATTGAACGGCGGTAGATGATATAAACCTTTTCCGCACCAAGGCGAATTGCGCATCTTGCAGCGTCCATAGCAACGTTTCCGCCGCCGACTACGGCAACGGCTTTTGCGTGCTGAATAGGCGTTCTGCTGTCCTCTTTATACGCTTTCATAAGGTTAATTCTTGTTAAAAACTCATTGGCTGAATAAACGCCTTTAAGGTTTTCGCCCTCAATTCCCATAAAACGGGGCAGGCCTGCTCCCGAGCCGATAAACACTGCGTCATATTCTTTAAGAATATCATCAATTCCGATACTTCTGCCGATAATTACATTTGTTTTGAAATCAACGCCCAGCGCTTTGAGATTGTCAACCTCTGTTTTTACAATGTCTTTAGGCAGTCTGAACTCGGGAATACCGTAAACAAGCACACCGCCTGCAATATGCAGTGCTTCAAACACGGTAACGTCATAACCCATTTTTGCACAGTCGCCTGCGCAGGTAAGCGAACAGGGACCTGAACCGATTACAGCAACTTTTTTGCCGTTTTTCTCAGGTATATTTACTTTGCCGTCTGCGTGGTTATTATGATAATCGGCAACAAATCTTTCGAGTCTGCCGATTGCCACTGGCTCGCCTTTAATTCCTCTTACACATTTCGATTCGCACTGGCGCTCCTGCGGGCACACTCGGCCGCAGACTGCAGGCAATGCAGATGATGCGCTGATTACCTGATAAGCCTTTTCAAATTCGCCCTCGGCAACATATTTGATAAATTCGGGAATTACAATATTTACGGGGCAGCCTGTCACACAGGGTCTGTGTTTGCAGTTCAGGCATCTTTTTGCTTCTTCAATTGCAGTTTCTTCATCATAGCCGAGTGCAACCTCTTTAAAATTCCTGTTTCTTACAAGAGGATCCTGCACAGGCATCGGATGTTTTTTCATTATATCCATATCACTGCACCTCCTTATTCAGAAGATTGCAGTTTGACTCCCGCTCGAAATTTTTATACATAGCGCCACGTTCCATAGCCTCGTCAAAATCAACAAGGTGACCGTCAAATTCAGGACCGTCAACACAGGCGAATTTTGTTTCGCCGCCTACCGTTAAACGGCAGCCGCCGCACATTCCCGTGCCGTCAATCATAATCGGGTTCATTGACACTATGGTTTTTATTCCGTATTCTTTTGTGAGTTTTGAAACAAATTTCATCATCGGCAAAGGACCGATTGCGATTACAAGGTCATATTTTTCACCGCCGTCAATAAGCGATTTAAGTGAGTCTGTTACAAAGCCCTTTGTGCCTGTTGAGCCGTCATCGGAAACAAGCACATATCTGTTTGAATTATTTTTGAATTCATCTTCAAGAATAACCAAATCTTTATTTCTGAAGCCGCAGATTGCGTGCACTTCAGTGCCGTTTTTATAAAACTTTTTAACAACGGGAAATGCAATCGCAGAGCCTACGCCGCCGCCTATAACTGCAACTTTTTTATAGCCGTTAGTTTTTGTGGGGTTTCCCAAAGGTCCTGCAAAATCGTGAATATAATCGCCTTCTTCTTTCATATTAAGACGTGATGTTTCAGCACCTACAATCTGAAAAATGATTGTTACCGTACCTTTTTCTCTGTCGAAATCAGAAATGGTTAAAGGAATCCTTTCGCCGTTTTCATCAACACGAAGAATGATGAACTGACCCGGCTCTGCCTTTTTTGCAGCAAAAGGAGCCTCAACTACCATTCTGGTAACCGCATCGTTGAGTTTTTCCTTTTTAAGAATTTTATACATTGCCATTGTCCTCTCATTTAATTTGTGTTATGCCCCTTGTATAAGGGGAAATTTTATTATTTTGAATTTAAAATTATATATTATTTATTCGGTTTTTACAAGTGTAAAATCGCCATTTTTAAGTATTGTTAATAAATCGCCATTGCTTTTTATGGGTTCTTTGGTGATTATGCCGCCTCTTGCCGTGTGCTTTTCGGTGTGAAAATCAGAGCCTGATACCATAATTTTATTGTTTTTCTTTGCCCATTCAAATGCTTTATCGTTCTCTTTTTTCGGCGTTTTTCCGTTATATACCTCTATACCGTCAAGGTATTTCGGGTTGCATCTTGTGCGAAACGGGCGAAACGGGTGAGCATTCATAAGCAGAAATCCGTTTTCTTCGCAAAATTTTTTCATTTTGGGCACACCGCACATCATCAGATTACCTGCACTGTATAAAAAATCCTCAGTAACGCCGTAAATCAGATAATCGTCGGCAGAAGCATAATGACGCAGTTCCATACCGAGAAGTACAGTGAAATCACTTCCTGCGGCCTTTTTCATACGCCTGTAGCCTTCAAGATAAAAATCAATCTGCTTTTCGGGAGACCAGTTCGGCGTAAAGGTCATAGGGCTGTAATGGTCGGTAACAACAAGTCCGCTGTAGCCGTGCTGTTTATAAAGTTCAACAATTCTTTCGGGTTCAACTCTGCCGCACCGTGAAACACAGCCTGTGTGGCAGTGAAGTTCATATTTATAACTCATTAAAATTATCCTTTGTGCATTTGTTATTTAATATTCTATCATAAGAGTAATTTAAAATAAAGTTTTTTGCTGATTTTGGTTAAAAATTCCTCAACTTAATTTGTATTTTACAATAAATAATGTGCAAAATATTACAGAGCAAAATACATTTTAAGGGAGAAATTACAATGAAGGCAACAGGAATTGTAAGACGTATTGATGATCTCGGAAGAATTGTTATTCCAAAGGAAATCAGGCGTTCATTCAGAATTAAAGAGGGTGACCCGCTGGAAATTTTTACGGATTCAGAGGGTGAAGTTATTTTTAAAAAATATTCACCTATCGGTGAACTTTCAAATTTTGCCAGCCAGTATGCCGAGGTACTTCATAAAAGCGGCGGACTGCCGATTGCAATTATGGATAACGATCATGTTATTGCCGCATCAGGTATCAGCAAACGTGAAATTCTTGAGCGCAGAATTACCAAAAATCTTGAAGATTTAATGGAAAACAGACAAATTCATATTGCAACCCGCGATGTACCGTCTATGAATGCAATTGAGGGTTTTGACCGCAAGGCAAACGTTGTGTATCCTATTATTTACGGAGGTGATGTTTCGGGCGCAGTGGCTCTTATGGAAACAGAACCTAATACTTTGCCCGATGAAACCGACATTAAACTCGTGCAGGTTGCGGCAGCATTTTTAGGTAAGCAGATGGAGTAATAAAAAAACGCAGGGTGTGCCCGGTAATGCATATCCTGCATTTTATATCAATACATTCATTAAAAACTGTAAATATCTTTTTGTGAAAGTTGCACAAATTTTCACAACGTTTTTTAGACGATATGTCAAAAAAATAGAAATCCAAATAAAGGTCTTGATTTTTTTTAAATATTAATTATAATGATAAGCGTAGTAAGAAATTAAACCGTTTCTTACTTAAAAGCTTTTGGCTTTTACATAAATTTTTACCCCTTTTGAGAAACACCGCTAAGTTATTTAGTGGCGTTTTTCATTTTATGGGGTTTTATTGTTTTAACGAAATTTCGGGCACGGCATATCCTGTAACAGGAGGGATTGCTGTGCCCGTTTTCAGTTTATGTATGATTGTTAAAAATGAGGAAAAGGTGCTTGCACGCTGCCTTGAAAGTGTTCACAATGTGTTTGACGAAATTATTATCTGCGACACGGGAAGCACAGACAATACAAAGGAGATTGCAGGTCGGTTTACAGATAAAATTTTTGATTTTGCGTGGTGCGATGATTTTTCAAAAGCAAGAAATTTTGCTTTTTCAAAGTCATCGGGTGATTATAATATGTGGCTTGATGCCGATGATGTTTTGACCGAGGAAAACAGGCTCAAACTGCTTGAATTCAAAAAAAATATAACGTCTGATACAGATGTTGTAATGATGCCTTACTGCACGGCGTTTGATGAAAACGGAAAGCCGACTTTTTCGTTTTACAGGGAGCGTATTGTTAAAAATAACGGCGTTCTTTTGTTTAGCGGTCGTGTTCACGAGGCAATAGCAGTCAGAGGAAATGTGATTTATTCCGATATCGAAGTGCATCATAAATCGATAAAACAAAACTACAGCAAGCGGAATCTTATGATTTACGAAAAACAATTTGCTGACGGAGCAGATTTTTCGCCGCGTGACAAATTTTATTACGGCAGAGAACTTTATTATCACAAACAATTTGATAAATGCCGTAAGATTCTTAATGATTTCATCAACAGTGACGGCTGGATTGAAAATAAAATTGAAGCGTGTAAAATTCTCGCTTACTCTTACCTTGACGAGGGCAGAACAGATAAAGCAGTCAGCGCACTTACAGATTCGTTTTTATATGATGCACCTCGGGCGGAAATCTGTTGTGAACTTGGATATATTTTTATAAAAAAAGAAATGTACAGCACAGCCGCTTTCTGGTTTAAAACGGCTCTTGACTGCAAAAAAAGCACAAACGGTGCATTTGTCAGTGAGGATTGCTACGGCTTTATTCCTGCGATTGAACTTGCCGTCTGTTATGATAAACTCGGTGATATCAAAACGGCTGAATATTACAACGAACTTGCAGGCACTTTTAAGCCCGATGCTCCGTCTTATTTATATAATAAGCAGTATTTTAACAAAAAGCATTATGAATGAATATGATATAAAAGGTGATTTATCACCGCAAAATCAGTAATTAGGAGTAAAAATATGACAATTTACAGACCTTATGATAACGATGCTTTCGGCAGAAACTGCTCAAAGGGCTGCAGCTGTAATATTGAGAGACACTGTTGTACTCCTTGCTGTGTTAAGGGTCCGACAGGTGCTACAGGCCCAACAGGTCCAACAGGACCGACAGGACCCTCTGTAGGTGTTACGGGACCGACAGGACCAACAGGTGCCACAGGCCCGACAGGGCCTGCAGGTCTTAACGGCTTAAACGGTCAGATGGGCCCGACAGGACCGACGGGTGCAACAGGTCTTGACGGTATGAACGGTCAGATGGGCCCGACGGGACCTACAGGTGCAACAGGCACAGCAGGTACAAACGGTGCAACAGGACCTACGGGACCAACGGGTGCAACGGGTGCTACAGGTGCCACAGGTGCCACAGGTACAAACGGTACAACAGGACCTACTGGACCAACTGGCGCAACGGGTGCAACAGGCACAGCAGGTACAAACGGTGCAACAGGTCCGACAGGACCAACGGGCGCTACAGGTGCTACAGGTACAGCAGGTGCAAACGGTGCTACAGGTCCTACGGGACCAACCGGTGCTACGGGTGCCACAGGTACGGCAGGTACAAACGGTGCAACAGGACCTACGGGACCAACGGGTGCTACAGGTACGGCAGGTGCAAACGGTGCAACAGGTCCTACAGGACCAACGGGTGCTACGGGTGCTACAGGTACAGCAGGTGCAAACGGTGCAACAGGTCCGACAGGGCCAACGGGTGCAACGGGTGTTACAGGCGCAACCGGTCCTACGGGTCCAACAGGTGCTACCGGTGCAACAGGTGCTACGGGTGCAGAAGGTTCAGGATTGGAAGCGTACAGCGGACGCTATTCTACCGCGGCTCAGAATTTTGAAGCTGTAACAGGAACACCTACAACGGTAACTATGCCGTCAATTATGCCGACTTTAAATGTGAACACTGCGGCAAATGCAAATGCTCTCACTATTACAAATGCCGGCGACTATGAACTGACTTATAATGTAGCCGCAGGCGTTAACAATGCAGGAAATTTAACTCTTGCTGTCAGGAACAATGGAACTGTTATTCCTCAAACTGCACAGACTTTAACGCTGACTGCAAATAACGATAAAACTTTCGGAAACAGTGTAATCGTTACACTTGCCGCAGGTGATGTTATTGATGTTTCGCTGACTTCAACTGTAAACAACACAGAGGGAACAGTAAATCAGGCGTCATTGACCGCTAAAAAACTGAACTGATACTACTATGATTGCTGCAATTTAATTTACAGCAGTCTGAGGCACTCGGAAATCCCGAGTGCCTTTTTTTACATTCGTAAACGGATAATTTACAAATTGTCACCTGCATTTACAGTGGGCAGTGTACATCGGATTACGTTACCAAAAATTTTGACCTCTGAAAACTCTTTTTTCTCCATTTATCCTGCACTGCAGACAGTATAAAACGAGTCATCAACCCGCTTTTTCACAATCAACTATTAAATAACTTACATTTTTATAAACAGTAACGCCAAATATTTCAACTTCTGTTCCGTCAAGAACAACGCCTTCCGTATTTGTAAGCCTATGCAATTTATACACGGAATACACTAATGATTTATATACAACCGAACCACCGTCTTTTAATGCTATTCGCTGCGGTAGCAACATGATAAGCATAAAAACTACGATTAACACCAAAACAAATTTTTTCTTCATAACAATTACGCCTGAATATAATCATATCCGCCGTTTTGAACGGTCATATTGCCGTTTTTATCAAACGAAATATCTGCCGCGGCTTTGGAAACATCACCGTTTTTATAAACCACCTCAAAGGTAATTTTATCTTTAAGCGTTGAAATATCAAACTGCGGATTTGCTTCAACCGCCTGCGAAAATTCATAAGAAGTATTCCATGTAATCTGATATCCGGAGTTCATTTTATATTCGCCGAGACCGCTTTCAAATAAGCCGGAGTCCTTACTGAACTCAAGTTCCTCACCCGTTGCCTCAACAGAATGTGAATGACGGTGCTCTACTGAAAAATCATCGCCGCTGTCTGTATTTATTGACAAAACAACATCTGCATATTCACTTGTATTATAAATTTTCAGTTTTTCAATTTCAGAATAATCATCAGGCAAATCAAGTAAAAATTCACCCATAAAAATTCGGCGTATCTGCACATTTTCTAAAGGCGCACCGCCCTGCCGAAGTCCTATTCCTTTTCCCTCATTGCCAAGCCTTTCAAATTCTGCCTCAATATCCTTTTTTATATTTTCGAAATACGCATTTTTTTCATCAATTTCGCTTTGAGATGCATTCAAATCAATAATCGTTATATTACCGAAAAGCGGCATTTCCGAAAGTTTCAAATCATCATTAAGCCTTACAACGTCATTCGTCTGGGCATAGGCAACCAAAACTCCGCCTTTGGCTATCCTGCTTTCCTTAACTTCAAACTCTGTTTCAGGAATTTTTTCAACACTTTTCTGAAGCAGACTGCCCCTCACACCGATACCTGCGCCGACAAATACGGCAAGGCACAATAAACAGGAAATCACACGCCGTGCAATATGCTTTGACTTCGGCGCTTTTTTATCTGTTAAATCAAGTGCACGCATCAAAAGTTCTTCATCAGGCTTTATATTTTCATAAACTTCTCTGAATTCTTTTTTCATCTGTATTGCTCCTTTTCCAAAATTTCTTTCAGTTTTCGCCTTGCCCGTGTTAAAAGCATTCTTACATTTGACTCGCTCAAATCAAACGCTTTTGCAATTTCGCTGACGGGCATATCCTCAAAATAAAACAGATACAAAACGGCATTATACTTTTTGGAAAGTTTTTTCAGGGCAAAAGATAAATCCTCTTTTTCAACGGAAATATCTTCTAAATTTTCATCAAGCTCTGCCGTTTTCGTGCGCCAAAAAGATTTAAGATTTGTTTTTGCACAGTTCAGCGTTACGCGTATAAACCATGCTTTCTCGTGATTTTCATTACAAAAAGAAGGCTTTTTATTTACAAATCTTAAAAATACCTCCTGATAAACGTCGTCTGCATCTGCCTTATTTTTCATCTGTGAAAAGGCAAGACGGTAAACCATATCACTGTTTTTCTTTATCGTTTCAATTATTTTTTGCTGACCATGGTCCATCATTTCTGCCTCCTTTCACCTGTAAAACCTTTGGGATAATAAAAAAGCAACACATTTTTTAAATTTTTATATTGCGGTGCGTCGAGGACGCCGCACCCTACGAAATCACCGAAATCGCCGCAAAGCAAAAACGGGCGGATATTATCCGCCCATACGAAATTCAATCTTTATTTACCATATATAAGCATACAACAGTAATGATTACTGCTATGATTTTTATGATAAAATCACATATTATTAACATTGATTTTTTATTTTCTCTCTGAGTTTTTGCAGTCTTGTTCTTACTGCCGAAGGACTTAAACCGAGCATTTTGCCTATTTCACTGCTTTTGTAGCCCTGCCCTGTCAGCATCAGAAGTTGCTTATCCTGCTGCGTTGTAATACTGTTTAACAAAAATCTGAGGTCTACTCCGTCAGTAAAACTGCCGTTATCACTGATTTCAAAATCATCAGCAAGCGATAAAGTATCAAGCAGCATTGATTTTTGGCGGTACCTGTCACAGCGAACATTTTTCGCTATACGAAATATGTACGCTTTTTTATTTTTTATAAACTGCATATTCGCAATCCAGCCCCAGAGCTGCAGAAATGTCTGCTGGGTTAAATCCTCAGCCTCGTCAACGCTGAACTCTTTTTTGAAGTACGATAAAACCTTTTTATAATATTTTTCATACAGTTCATTAAAAAGCACGGCGCAGTTCTGATTATTATCCATTAACTTCTATTTTCTCACCTGCTGTGGCAATCGTCTGTATATAGCCCAACATATTTGCAGCACATTTTATTTTTGCGCCTGCCACGAAATAAATTTGTTTGCTTTTAAGCAGTTCAAGCGAAACATCATTATATATTACCATATTGGCTCCTGCCGCAACAACCGTGTTGTCTTTTAAATTTTCAACAAAAAGACTGTCGATTTTAGCATCAGTGGCAAAAAGTTTTGAATCTTTTATTTCAAATGGGGATTCAACACAGACACCGTTTCGCATTATAAAGTTAATTTTCGTTGTGCAGTCATGAACTGTAACTCCGTTTGAAATAATCTCAACAGGATTTTCGCTTTCAATTTTTTCAATAACGCCCACACCGTTAAGCATATGAACTGCATTTTCTGTATAATTCGCCTGACCGAGTGCAGTCACGCCGTTAAGCATAACAAACTTTTTATCGTCAGGCAAATTAAGCGTTGACGCAACATTTTTAACTTTTATATTTCCGTATGCCGTCATAAGTTCCTCACCGGGATTTTCCGGAAGAATTACACAGGCAGAATTTATCGTACGCACGTTTTCAAGTGCCTGCGGTGTGTATTTTCTTAAATCAAGCAATGCCGCATTAATGACATTCTTTTTCTTATTTCTGTTGAAGAACATAAATTCTCCGCCTTTCATTAATTATTGAGCGCTCTCACTTATACAGACGATAAAAAAACAAAAAGTGTCCGCAAAAATTTTAAAAAAACAGATTTTTATACAATATGATAATTTCATCAGCTTATTTTACGGTGCGATTAGGGCATCGCACCCTACGAAATCACCAAAACGCCGTGTAAACAAAATCGGGTGTGTATTATCTATACATAATCAGCGTATGAAAGCCATCCATATCACCTGATGCACCCTGATTTTTGATGGAATTAAATTTAATATCAATAATTTCATAACCGTCCATCTGCATCATTGAGACAATCGTATCTATTTGTGTTGTATATTTATCTTCGCACTCAAAGGTCTGATTAAGCCATTTGCTGAAGCTGTTTATCATAAGCACATGAACTAATCCGTCTTTAGGTTTAATGTATTTTTTCATATTCATATATGCGCCCTGTGCATCCCATTTCTGAACCGATGTAAATAATCCCATAAGCTTTCTCCTTTTATAAAATCAAACGGGCGGAAAATATCCGCCCGATGAAACATTAATAATGAATTGTATTTGTTGTGATAAGCGTTACGCCGCTGTCGAGCATACGGTTGAGCGCATCGCCCTTATCAATTGTCCATGCACCCATAAGAAGACCCTCATCAAAGCATTTCTGAATGATTTCAGGTGTGTTTTCTTCCTTATTACCGTTGAAATCAATACCGCAGGCACCGCCAAGCGAAAGTGCGTCTGCAATTGCCTGATCGTCAATCTTCTGAACAAGATAATAAAGCGGAGCATCTGAAAGCGCTCTTAACTTTTTCAGATTATCAAGGTGGAAGGAAATATAAATAACATCTTTTGCACCGACCTTATTTACAGTATCAACAACCTCGTCATAATGCTCTGTATTATTTTTGCCCTTAAGTTCAATAACGGCAGTCATATTGTAAGCCTTGCAGATTTCAAGATATTCTTCAAGCGTGCACACCTTTAAATCGGGATAATCGGCAATGTTTGAGCCATTATCATATGTATATTCCATAAGTTCATCATAAGTCAGTTTTTCGATAAATGATGATTGATCCATCATTCTGTACGTATGACTGTCGTGATGAATAACCCACACGCCGTCTTTTGTTCTGTAAATATCACACTCTGCACCACTGAAGCCCGACTCGCCTGCTTTTTCAAATGCAGGAGCAGTATTTTCAGGTGCAACGGCTGTAAAACCGCGGTGCGCAATCAGTGTAATATCCTGCGAATCCGTTACTGTTGACGCCTTTATAGCCTCATACGTTTTCGGCTTGCAGTATTCATGAAGATATGCAAGACCGCCTACAAGAGCCGCCACGATAAGGAATGCAATAACAGAAATCACAATAATTACCGCCTTTTTACCTTTACTCATTTTCTTTTTTTCAGTCATTTTGTTTACCCCTTTTCTGATTTTATTCCGCTGACGGGAATTTTAAGATTTTATTATCATCAATCAGGAACTTGCCGTTTTTCCACTCGCCCCTGACGCCTTTTGCAGACGCTCCGAGCTGAAAATGAAGTTTGGCTATTCCGAAATCAATGCTTTTATCTGAATACGGCTCATCTACCGAGGCAGAAATAACGCCGTTTTCAAATCTGAATTTAACAGGCCTGCGGTTCACTTCACTTGGTGCCTTTTCAACCATTTTCAAGCCAAATTCGACATATTCGGGAAGTTTATCATCACACGCCTCAAGCATTTTCTGATAAGGCTTGCTGTTTTTATGCGTTGCACTGTAAATTGCCCTTTCTTTAAGGGTTCTTTTTTCTTTCACAAAGCCTATGGCAATAACGCAGTAAAGACGAATACCCTTTGGCAAATCAAGATATTCAAGCATTTTATTTTCATTATATGAACCCGAAACCCAGCAGGTGCCCAACCCGTGATAAGCACACTGAAGTACAATCGTTTCGCCGTAAAAGCCGCAGTCCTCACGGGTGGAAATCTTATCGGGTCCGCACACGGCAACTGCACCGAATTTACCCGTAAAAACATTAAAAGCGAATGATGCATCCTCAACAAAAACAAAATTAAGATTTGCTTTCTGATTCACATAATCAACCATATCTTTAATAATATTAACGGTTGTTTCATCAAGCGGTGTATTTGTATAAGTGCGCCTTGAAGTACGCAGCCCAATCGCTTTGATATATTCTTCGTTAGTCATTATTGTTACCCCAGTTATCTATAACGGAAATCAGCATATCGTATTCCTTGGTAGTAATATTGTCAGGCTTCATCATAAGTGCTCTTTTGGCAGCACTTTTTTCATTAACGGTCCACACTGATAATTTATAACCGTTATTGTGAAGCACCTGTGACAGTGTAGCACCTGCATACTTATAATTACAGTTTACACCAACTGCACCTGTTTCTTCAAGTGTTTTTAAAAGTTTTTGCTGATAATCTTCGCCGAAAATCTTAATTCTTGACGGCTGGCAGTTAAGATAATAATCCATATCCCTGCAGTTTGACTGTTTAACATCATTCACATTGATTGCCTCAATACCTGTTAAAAACGCACGGTCAAGCAGATTATACTCCACAAGCAGGTCGTGAAGTGCGTTAAGCGTTCTCGTTTCCTTGATATCAAGATTAATCATAATATCGGTATTTTTCAGAAGTTCAAAAGCATCTTTGATTTCAACGCCGTTATTATTTGTAACAACAATATCGTGCGCCATAACGAGTGTGCCGTCAGGTCTTTGCCTTACATCAAATTCAAGCACGGCAACATTATTGCGGATTGCACTTTCAATAGATTCAATCGAGTTTTCAGCCGTATCAAAACTGCCTGTATGCGCAATAATTGTAAAATTCTCCACAAAAGTCAATTTCCTTTCATCATAACTTTTTGTGATTGCATAATTTGCAACACCGATAACCATAAGAACAGAAACGATAAACGCAAACACCTGATAAGAAAAATGCTTTGCCCAGGTCGGTGTCATATTGCGCTTTAAAAACCGTTTGAATTTCTGCCATCGGGTCAGTTCATTTTTTGACATTAAAACACCTGCCGTTAGGTTTGATTGATTTTACGGGAGGGCACAAAGACCATTTGCGGGAGGGCACGGAGAATTTGCAATTCGGCAGACCCTTTTGTCTGCTACGCAGACATTTCCCCTAACAGGGGAATAACCTCCCCTACAACGCCTGCCGAAAAAAACAAAAGGGAGTATTTTTGCATACTCCCTCTCATAGTTAGTCTTGTCTGCTGCCCGAATAGTTAGGAGCCTCTTTTGTGATATATACATCGTGCGGATGGCTTTCAACAAGACCTGCACCTGTAATTTTAATAAACTGAGCGTTGTGACGGAGTTCTTCAATAGTATGACAGCCTACATAGCCCATACCTGAACGAAGACCGCCCATCATCTGATAAACAGTGTCGCTGAGCGCTCCCTTATAAGGCACACGGCCCTCAACACCTTCGGGAACAAATTTCTTTGAACCTTTCTGGAAATATCTGTCTGCCGAGCCGTGGTTCATAGCACCGAGCGAGCCCATGCCACGATAAACCTTAAACTGTCTGCCCTGCCAGATTTCCGTATCTCCCGGTGATTCCTCACAGCCTGCAACAAGTGAGCCGACCATAACGACGCTGCCGCCTGCTGCAAGAGCCTTAACAATTTCACCTGAATACTTGATACCGCCGTCTGCGATAACAGGAACACCAAATTTATCTGCTCTTTCGGCTGAATCATAAATAGCGGTAATCTGCGGAACGCCGATACCTGCAACAACACGTGTTGTACAGATTGAGCCCGGTCCGATACCGATTTTAACTGCGTCTGCACCTGCCTTAATAAGTGCCTCGGTAGCATCGGCAGTAGCAACGTTGCCTGCGATAAGTGAAATTTCAGGGAATGCATTTTTAACTATTTCAACATTTTTGATAATGTTCTTTGAATGACCGTGAGCAGAGTCAAGAACAAATGCGTCAACGCCTGCGTCTGCAAGTGCCTTTGCACGGTCAAGCACATCGGCAGTTACGCCCAGAGCAGCAGCACAAAGAAGTCTGTCATTCTTATCTCTTGCTGTATTCGGATACTTGACAGCCTTTTCAATATCCTTGATTGTAACAAGACCCGTAAGTTTGCCGTTATCATCAATAAGCGGTAATTTTTCAACCTTTGATGCCATAAGCACTTTTTTAGCGCCCTCAAGCGTTGTGCCTGCCTTAGCCGTTACAAGTTTATCCTTCGGAGTCATAACCTCGGCAATTTTGACGTTGAAATCGCTCATAAAGCGAAGGTCACGGTTTGTTAAAATACCAACGAGTGTGCCGTCATCCTCACAAATCGGAACACCGCTGATTTTGTACTTACCCATAAGAGCATCTGCATCCTTAACAGTATGCATAGGTGAAAGGAAGAACGGATTTAAAATTACACCGTTTTCGGATCTCTTAACCTTATCAACCTCTGTAGCCTGCTCTTCAATAGTCATATTCTTGTGGATAACACCGATACCGCCTTCACGTGCAATGGCAATAGCCATTCTTGATTCGGTAACAGTGTCCATAGCAGCAGTCATTAACGGAATATTAAGTGTAATATCCTTAGTAAGTTTTGTCTGAAGATTAACCATATCGGGTGTAACATCTGACTCAGCAGGAATCAAAAGTACATCATCAAAGGTTAAACCCTCTTTAACAAATTTTGCGCCGTATTCGCTCATTAAACTCCCTCCGTTTACAAAATCATTATATGTATTTATATTTTATCTATAATAGCACAAATTACCATAACTATTCAAGTA
The DNA here is from genome assembly GCA_014465955.1 of Eubacterium sp. Lineage (GTDB taxonomy): Bacteria > Bacillota > Clostridia > Oscillospirales > Acutalibacteraceae > Eubacterium_R. The sequence continues at coordinate 16,073 of JACTVT010000044.1, forward strand.
TAAATTTGCGCATAAATAAAATTTTTTACTGTTTTTTTGCAACACCGTTCTTTTTGCAGAAATCCGCCATCAGGCATTCGTCACAAAGCGGTTTTCTTGCCGAGCAGATATCCCTGCCGAACAATACAATGCGGTGGCAGAAATCAGAGCCTTCCTCAGGCGGAATAATCTTTTTAAGAGCAAATTCAATCTTTTTGGGGTCTTTTTCATTAACAAGACCGAGCCTGTTTGAAATTCTTATCATATGCGTATCAACAACAATACTTTCCTTGCCGTAAATATCGCCGACGATAAGATTTGCCGTTTTTCTGCCGACGCCGTTAAGCGTTATAAGGTCTTCAATATTATCGGGCACAACACCGCCGAAACGGTCTCTTACGCCCTTCGCCATATCAATAATGGAGATTGCCTTGCTTTTATAAAAGCCGCAACTATGAATAATGCGTTCAATATCGGCAACATCGGCGTTGCAATAATCATCAAGCGTTTTATATTTTTCAAAAAGAGCAGGCGTTACAAGATTAACACGCGCATCGGTGCACTGCGCAGACAGTCTTACCGCCACGAGCAGTTCAAACGGATTTGACGCAGTGAGCGAGCAGATTGCCTCGGGGTAACGCTCTTTAAGGCGCTCCACTGCGAGTAAGGCTCTTTCTTTTTTAGTCATATGTATTCTCCTTTTTCGGCAAGGTAAGGGCAAACGCCCTACAATAAAGATTTATATTACGGTGCGTCGGGGACGCCGCACCCTACGAAACGGGAGGGCACGTAGACCCTCCCCTACAAATAAACTTTAATGCATCGGGGCAATTCGCAAATTGCCAAACCTACGATTTTTTAATTTTATCCCAATATTCCTTAAACTTCTGCTCGTTTTTATTTTCACCGGGCACATAATACTTTGCATTTTTAACAGCATCGGGCAGATACTGCTGCTTAACCCAATTATTCGGATAATTATGCGGATAAAGATAATTCTGCCCCTTAACCTCGGCATCTTCGCCGTCAAAATGCTTATTCTGCAGTTGGCGGGGAACAGGACCGTAATTGCCCTTTTTAACATCTGCCATTGCCATATCAATTGCCGCTTCGCCCGAATTGCTTTTCGGCGAGGTTGCAACAAGGATAACTGCATCTGCAAGCGGAATCCTTGCTTCGGGAAGACCCACCATAAGTGCAATATCAACCGCCGATTTTACAATCGGGATAATCTGCGGATAGGCAAGCCCGACATCTTCGCAGGCACATACAACAAGACGGCGGCACGCTGACGGCAAATCGCCTGCCTCAAGCAATCTTGCAAGGTAATGAAGCGCCGCATCGGGGTCTGAGCCACGCATACTTTTCTGATAAGCAGAAATAATATCGTAATGCTCGTCACCCTCACGGTCATATTTAACTGCGCTTTTCTGCGTTAATTCAGCCGCATTTTCAAGGGTTACAACACGTCTGCCGTCTTTTTCTTCGGCAGTAAAATAACAGTTTTCAACGCTATTGAGAGCCTTGCGGACATCGCCGCCGCAGCCACGGGCAATTTTTGAAACAACGCCCTGCTCAATATCAAAAGCAATTCCGTTTTCTTCTTCAAGAAACTCAAATCCTCTGAGAACTGCCTTTTCAATCTCCTCATTATCAACCGTTTTGAATTCAAACACCGTGCTTCGTGAAAGAATGGCAGGGTAAATATAAAAATACGGATTTTCAGTAGTAGATGCAATCAACGTAATTTTACCGTTTTCTATGTATTCAAGCAGGCTTTGCTGCTGACGTTTGTTGAAATACTGAATTTCATCAAGATAAAGCAGAACGCCGTTCTGAGTTTCAAATGTATCAAGTTCGGCAACAATATCCTTGATATCTTTTGTAGATGCATTTGTGCCGTTAAGCCGTCTTAAGGTTTTGTTTGTTCGCTTTGCAATGATTGATGCAACCGTCGTTTTGCCGACACCCGACGGACCGTAAAAAATAAGATTGGGAATATTGCCGCTTTCTATCATATTATAAAGCGGTTTGCCCTTTGAAAGCAGATGTTTCTGCCCTACAACGTCATCAAGCGTACACGGTCTCATTCTTGCCGCCAAGGGATTATTCATCACAAGCCGCCTCCTTTTTTGAAAATACACAGCCGCAGAAATTCTGCCTGTAAAGATTGTATTCCTTTGAAAGTTCTATTGAACGCTTGTAGCCCTCTTTTTTCTTAAAATCTGACGGCAGCCATTTTACGCCGTACTTTTTCTCGATTTCAAAGCCGATTTCATTTATCTTCTGCGAATTTTTAAGCGGACTGATTGAAAGCGTTGTGCAAAAATAATCAAAACCGAGTTTTTTTGCCTGCTTTGCCGTTTCTTCAAGGCGCAAGGCATAACATTTAAAACAGCGCTCACCGCCCTCGGGCACGTTTTCAAGCCCTTTTGCAATGCCCAGAAAAGCGTTGTAATCATACTCGCCCTCAATTATTTTAACATCATTTTCAAACGGCATTTCACTTATCAGTCTCTGAGCCTCGTAAAGACGTTTGTCAAACTCCGACTTCGGCGAGATATTAGGGTTATAATAAAATAATGTTATATCAAAATATTTATTCAGATATTCAAGGCAGGCGCTTGAGCACGGCGCACAACACCCATGAAGTAAAAGAGAGGGCAGTTTCTGCTCTCTCTTATTACTTTCAATAATTTTTTCAGTTTCTTTGCTGTAATTAATTTTGTTCATAATTTACTTACTTAAATAATTCTTTGGATTTACCCGTTCACCGTTAAATCTTACTTCAAAATGACAGTGCGGACCTGTGGAATTACCCGTTGAACCTGATTTTGCAATCTGCTGACCCTTTGAAACACTTTGACCCGGTGACACAAGAAGTTGTGAATTATGACCGTAAAGCGTTACAACCGATCTGCCTTTAGAATCAGTGCCGTGATAAATCATAACATAATAGCCGTAACTGTAATTCAGCCTTTCAACCTTAATTACAATACCATTCTGTGCAGCAACTACGTCAGAACCTTTAGGACATGGGAAATCAATGCCGCCGTGATACTTGCCGTTGTTATAATTCGGAAAACCTGCCGATATAGTATAATAACCGGGAATAGGGTATGTCATATTCAGAACGCCGTCTGAATTATTGTAAAGTTCGTTGAAATTATATTCGGGCATTGTGTAATTATCCCTGTCACTCGTTGTGCCGAGCGTAACATCTTCAGGCTTGATAAGACCGTTGATAACACCCATAATTTCAGCCTCAACTGCATCAATAACAGACTTATCCTCGTTCATAAACTCGGTATACATTCCGTTCTTTGCCGTGAGTTCGGCAAAAAGCCTGTCACTTTCAGCCTTGTCATCAGACAGAATAATCTTTTTTCTTGCAATTTCCTGCTGTGCATAAGTCAGCGAAGTCTGCTTAGCAACAAGTTCATCTCTTTGTGCCGTAAGTTTTGCTTTAATATCATCAAGAGCAGTTTTTTTCTGACTTAAATCAGATTCCTGAATTAAAATCTGTGCTGTTTCTTCATTAATAGCCTCTAAAAGTTCGGCATCACTTTTTGAAACCGCCTTAATCATTTCGTAACGGGTAAGAAAACTTGAAATATCATCACATGTTAAAAGCGCTGTAATAATATTGAAATTGCCTGAAATATAAATCGCACGTGCACGAGCGCAATACGCATCATACTTCGCCTGAAATCTTTCGTTGAGTTCATCAAGTTTACTCTGTACCTTATCAACTTCTGCCTGAAGAACATCGGCGTCAGCCTGATTTAAATCAATATTTTTCTGAAGTGCGTCAATATCCTCTTCATATGCAATAACCTGATTGTCAAGCAAAGTCAGTTCTTCGTTAAGGTAACCGATTTTTTCATCAAGCAAATTTATGTATTCCTCAGTATCCTTCGACTGCACGGCAAGCACAGCCAGTTTTTCCTCTGCCTGCTTTAAATTCTCTTCAATAAGGCGCTTTTGTTCTTCTAACTTTTTCTGCGCCTCTTCTTTCGCCTGCTCTGCCGAAGTTGTTGTTTCTGTCTGCGGTGCAGTTGTGGTTTCATCTGCAAAAACTCCGCCGCCTAATGAAAAAGAGGAAAGCACAGCCAAAACAGAAAAAATTACTGCCAGAAATTTTATTGAATTTTTCTGTTTCAAATTCTCACCCCTGAATTTGTTATAATACGGGAGGGCACAGAGACCCTTTGCGGGAGGGCACAGAGACCCTTTGCGGGAGGGCACAGAGACCCTTTGCGGGAGGGC
>JACTVT010000045.1 GCA_014465955.1 Eubacterium sp.
TTATAATATGTTTAACGATTTTTATATTATCATAATAATCATTAATATATTTGATTGATTTTTCAATTTCTTCGCCGATAGGACTTAAATTTATTTTCGGGAGGGCGCAGAGAATTTGCAATTCGGCAGACCCTTTTGTCTGCTTACGCAGACATTTCCCCTAGCAGGGGAATAACCTCCCCTACAATTTTACTTAAAATACATTCTTTATTATACGTGCATATTGTTATAAAATATGAACCGTTTGTACTGTAATCAAAATTTTGCAAACGGTTTGATTTGCGTTTTTGTAACTCACTCAACGCCGTTCTGAATTTTTGCTGCCGTTAATGTATTCTGCATAAGCATTGAAATTGTCATTGGGCCTACGCCGCCGGGAACAGGCGTGATATAGGCACACTTATCTTTCACTGCGTCAAAATCGACATCACCGCAGAGTTTGCCGTTTTCATCTCTGTTCATACCGACGTCAATAACAACTGCGCCGTCTTTAACCATATCTGCGCCGACAAATTTTGCTTTGCCGATAGCGGCAACAAGAATATCTGCGCCCGAAGTAATCTCGGAAAGATTCTGCGTTTTGGAATGTGTGATTTCAACAGTTGCATTTTCGTGAAGGAGAAGCATTGCCATAGGCTTGCCAACAATATTACTTCTGCCGATAACAACTGCCTTTTTGCCTGCAACGTCAACACCTGTTGAATGAATAAGTTCCATAACGCCTGCAGGCGTGCAGGGCAGGAAATTATAATCGCCAATCATAACGGCACCCACATTTACAGGGTGAAACGCATCAACATCTTTAATCGGATTGATGAGGTTGATAACCTCTTTATCGTTAAGATGCGACGGCAAAGGTAACTGACAAAGAATGCCGTTAATATCCTTACGCTCATTAAGTTCCATAACAAGGGAATTCAGTTCCTGCTGCGTTGTATTTTCAGGCAGGGCAAATTTTTCACTGTAAAAGCCGACTTCTTCGCACGCCTTTTCCTTATTTCTTACATAAACCTGAGATGCAGGATCTTCACCGACAATAATTACGGCAAGACCGGGTGTAACGCCCTTAGCCTTAAGTTCTTCCGTTTCCTTTGCGACCCGCTCGCGAACTGCTTTTGAAACTGCCTTTCCGTCAATAATCATAATTTTTTATCTCCTTTCAACGCTGAAAAATTCATCAGGTGTAGTTGTAACATTGCTTTTTGAATAATTGTATACCATTGTAACGGGTGCCTGCGGTACGGGAAGCGGCGGAGGATTGAACATATACCGCCTCGGCAGAGTGCCTTTTTTCAGTTTTACCATAAGCACGGCAAGCCACACCGTAAACACAACAACAATAATTGCCGACAGCAACTGACTTACACGAATAGTAGTATTGCCTATGTAAAGGCTGTCTGTTCTGAGACCCTCTACGACCATTCTTTCAAGACCGTAGCCGATACCGTAAAGAATAAATACCTCACCCTTGAATTTTCTGTACTTTGTAACAACAATGTGAAGTACAATGAATAAAATTATACACCACACACTTTCATAAAGAAAGGTCGGGTGCACAGGCGCATTGGGATTCACGTCCATACCCTTTAAAAGCAAATCACCCTGCGTTGCCTCAAGCGTATCTCTGATCTTGACAGACCACATTCTAAACGGGGCAGTTTCCGTATTTGTGCCGAAAGCCTCCTGATTAAAGAAATTACCCCATCTGCCGATACCCTGACCGATTAAAAGACCGAGAGCACCCAAATCAAGCAGATTTCTAAAATCAATTTTGCCTATCTTACAGCCGATATAGCCGCCGATAAGTGCGCCGATTATACCTCCGTAAATGGCAATTCCGCCGTTCCATATTGCAATAATTTCATTCGGGTGAACACTGTAATAATCCCACTCAAAGAAAACATAATATGCTCTTGCGCATACGATGCCAAACAGTGTGCCCCAGATAAGAACATCGGTCATACCATCAAGGCTCATTTTCCATTTATATGCCATTCTGCCGCCGTAAAGCACGGCAAGTGCAAAGCCGAAGGCAATTATAATTCCATACCAGTGAACCTCGTAGCCGCCGATACTGAACGCAACTGACGGCACATCAAATTTAACACCAAGTCCATCAAAAAATACTGTTGTAAAATTATCCATATTCTCCCCCGAACATTACTCTGATTTAACCACTGAAAGTGCACTGTATTTTTCGTCCATAACCTCAAAAAGCCTTTTTTCAATATCCGCTTTTGTAACATTTTTATAGATATCCATCGTATCAAAAATGCCGTAATCTGAGAAATAACACGAAATCATACCGTTGGCAACAGCGTCAATATCATTATACTGCATAATTTCTTTGCCGTAAAGATTGCGCCTTACCGTTTCAAAAAGTTCATCATCAATGCCGTCTTTCTTAAGGCGTGCAACTTCTCGCTTAATTTCGTCTGCAACTGCCTGCGGATTTGTTGATTCGCCGTCAAACATAATTGCCTCATAGCCGTAGCCGACAAAATATTCTTTTGAAAACTGAGAATTTATAAGACCCTTTTCAATCAAACTGCTGTAAAGCGGTGATGATTCACCGATAAGAACTTCAAGCAGAATATTGGTTTCAACAATTTCTTTCAGAGTTCTTTCAGGCGTTTCGCATTTTTCTTTATAACCGAAAGAAAATACGGGCACGCTCATTGCAAGATGATATTCATCATATGATTTAACAATATCACGGGGCTCGTCCTCAAATGAACGCTCTACGCTGACATTCTCAGCCTTTTCAAGGCATTCATCGCATATGGCAACAATTCTGTCAGCATCAGCATTGCCGACAACTACAAGCGCCATATTGTGAAGATTATAAAAAGTATTGTAACAGTCGTAAAGAAGTTTGTCCGTAATTTCGGAAATAGACTCTACAGTACCTGCAATATCAATTCTTACAGGGTGGTTTTTATACAGACATCTTAAAAGATTAAATGTGCTCATCCAGCCTGCAACATCATAATACATTGTGATTTCCTGACCGATAATTCCCTGCTCTTTTTCTACGGTTTCTTTTGTGAAATAAGGGTGGGTAACAAAATCGAGGAGAATTCTGAGGCTGTCCTCAAACCTGTCAGAGCACTGAAAGAGATAACAGGTTTTGTCAAACGAAGTATAGGCATTTGCAGATGCGCCTGTTTCGGCATATCTTGTAAAAGCATCGAGTTCTTCGCTTTCAAAAAGTTTATGCTCCAAAAAGTGAGCAATACCCTCTGGAACTACGGTAAATTCATCACTGTCGCTTCTTTTGAAGCGTGTGTCAATTGAACCGTATTTCGTGCCGAAAACCGCATAGGTTGATTTATAATTTTCCTTAGGCATAACAAATATTTTAAGCCCTGATTTATGATCAATCTCATAATACTTTTCGCCGAGGGCAGATGATTCAACAATTTTCATTTAGTTTTCCTCCTTATCATCGTTACCCACAAGTCTGTAAACAGTATCAAGGCTTATAAGATTTGCACATTCAATAATCTGCTCTTTTGTAACGCTTTTATTTTCAGCGGCGCTTTCGGCAGGTGACTTGATATTTTTATCAGCCATCTGAGAGGTGTACCACACCTCAAGTGATTCGGGCGCATCATAAACAGAATTTATCGCATCCGTAAGTGCCATTTTTGATGAAGAAAATTCATAATCAAAATTGCCTTTTTTAATTTCTTCAATCTGATTTAAGATTTCCGAAACAGCCTTGTCCATATTTTCTTCTTCACAGCCGCTCTGAACAACAATAAAACTTTTCTGGCGCACATAGCGTGCCGAACAATAATAGCAAAGGCTCATTTTTTCACGCACATTGGCAAAGAGTTTTGAATAAGGACCTCCGCCGAACACATCGGCAAACGAACGCATTGCAGGAGCAAGTTCACTGTCAGGCGTAATATTTACACGAAATCCCATAACGAGTTTGCCCTGCTTGACTTCCATTTCCTCTTTTACCTTTTTAATTTCGTTTGGCACAGGATTAAAAACAGCGTCAACAGGCACTTTATAATCACGCTCAACATTACTGAATTTATCAAGCAGAAGTTTTTTAACCTCCTGCTGAGATGCATTTCCGACAACGGTAAGCAAAACAGAAGATGTTTTAAGAAGATTTTCCCAAGCGGTTTTAAGACTTTCAGGTGTGGCTTTGTTCACATCTTCTTTCGTGCCGTATCTGTTAATTGCATACGGCTCACCCTCAAACATAATGCTTTCCGTTTTTCTTAAAACATAGGTGCGCTTTTCATTTTCTTCGCTCTCGATTTTTTCGATAATCAAACGTTTCTGCACATCGACACTGTTTTGAGTAAACAAGCCATTTTCGTCAAAATTCGGTTCAAAAAGAAGTGAAAGCAGAAGCGACAGGCATTCTGTTAAAATCTTTTTGTCATCAAGTGCAAATCTGTCATCAATGCAGGTGATGCCAAACTTGATAAGTTGATTTTCACCGAGTTTGGAAACTGCAGGACTGAGCACGGCACCGTATAGAGAAGCAAGGTGCGTATTCAGTTCACGAAGAGTTTTATATGCACTGCAACTTTCGCAAAGCAGCATGGAAAGAAGTGCATTTTCAGACGCCGTTTCTTTTTTCAGCGGCACAAGCAGTGAAATTGCAAGTTCATTTGTTTTAAACTGCGTTGCAGGCACGAAAATGATATCAATTCCGTTTGCAACGTTTTTTTTCGTAAAATCCGCCATTTTTGACCTCCTGTCGAAAATAGATTTTATCATACAAAGATAAATCCATAATAAAAATATAATACCATAACATTTCCATTATTTCCATATTATATTTAATTTATAATTAAAAATTTACATTAAACAATGAAATCCGAATTCCATTTAATTGCCTAAAGCAATAAATAAAGCAGTGCTAAAAGCAATTTATGGTCTGCGCCTTCGTGAGATAAAAGAATTACAAGCATAAGAATAATAAAATTCGAGTCAGAACCCGACTCATTTTCATTTTTGTCTGCTTTTGCTTTATCCTCTTTAAAAAACTGCTCCGCCTGACGATTTGAGCCCTGCGTTTGCTTTTCTGCCTGCTTTTTATTATCAGCATTATTGTTAACATTCTGATTTCGTGCCGAATTATCTGCACCGATATATGAATTTGCCCTCATCTGCATTTCACGAACTCTCTTTTTTGCCTCTTCAATATCTCTTCTTGAAACATCAGCCATTAAAATAAATCCTTAAGATATGGCAAAACATCAAAAAGGCGCAAAATTTTTATCGCTGTGTCTGCCTTTGCCTGATGTTCGGGTGCAAGATGCGGTTTCAGTGCCATTATTAAATCCGTATTTTTATTTGAGGAGGAATTCATTTTATCAAAAATCGTTTTTGCTTTCATCATCATATTGAAGTCATCCGTATTCAGTCCAAAAGAAGCCAAGGCATTTGAGCCTTGGCCACGGCTTTGATTCTGTGACTGATTTTTGCTGTTCTGATGCTGATTGTGATTATTTGCCGGCAATTCTGTGTTTTCGGCAGTATTGTCGCCGTCATTTCCTCCTAAAATTGAGGACGCAACACCTTTTAACATATTTATATCATCTGCCGAAAGGCTTGAAATAATATCATTTAAATTATCCATACACTATTCCTTTAACAAGTTTTTAAGAAGTTCTTTCGCCTGAGGGGTAGAAAGTAATTTTTCGGTCTGTGATTTGTCAGACAAAACAGATTTTAATTTTGAACTTGCCTCGGCAGAAAGATTTTTATTGATAAAATCATCTAAATTGCCGCCGTCAACAGCCTGTTTCAGTTTTCCGACATCAACACCTGATTTTTTTGAGGCATTTTTCATAATCTTATTCATATCATTATTATTTAAATTCATTGCAATCCCCTTTCACATACAGTATACTATATAATATGATTTAGGAAGCGGTGATATGAATGAGACTTCTTGTAACATCTGACTCCCACGGCAGAAAAGGCAATTTTTTTGACGTAGCGGAAATGCATATAAACGATACGGATTTATTTATAAATCTTGGCGACTGCAGCAGCGGTGCAGACTTGGAAGATACAAAAATTTATTTCAGAAATAAACTTCGGCTCAACTGCGTGGCAGGCAACTGCGATTTCAGCAGTACAGACTCGTTTGTAAAAACAATAAATTTTTCAGGCAAAAAAGTGATGTTCTGCCACGGGCACACACTTTATGTTAAACACGGCATTGAAAGATTGGTGCAGGAGGCAAAAAATAACGGTGCAGACATTGCACTGTTCGGGCACACGCACACACCGTTTTATCAGATAATCGACGGCATACACGTTTTTAACCCGGGTGCATTGCAGGACGGATGCTATGGTATGATTGATGTTACAGACAGCGGAATTATGTGTATTCACGCAAAAATTTAGGAGTTCAAAATGTTTTTAGACACGGGTAAAATTAAACTGTATTACGAAAAAACAGGCACGGGAAAGCCGATTATTTTACTGCACGGAAACGGCGAAGACCATAAAATTTTTAACAAAACAGTTCAGATTTTGAAAAATCATTATACCGTTTACGCAATTGATTCGAGAGATCACGGCAAAAGCGGCAAAGTAACCGAACTGCACTATGAAGATATGGCTGATGATGTTTACGATTTTATAACTTTGCTGAATCTTGAAAAGCCGATTGTCTACGGTTTCAGCGACGGCGGAATTATTGCGCTTATTCTTGCCGTCAAGCATCAGGATATTCTTTCAAAAATCATTGTAAGCGGCGTGAATGCAGCGCCGAACGGACTGAAAACGATACACATTTTAACATATAAAATCAGTTACTTTTCCCATAAAAATCCCAAAGTAAAAATGATGCTGACCGAGCCGAATATTACTGATAATATGCTGAAAAGCATAAAAATCCCCGCCGTTATCACGGCAGGGAGCAACGATATGATAAAGCAACGCCATATGCAGCATATCGCAGACTGCATACCAAACAGTACATTTACTGTTTTTAAAAATGAACTTCACGGCAGTTACATTGTAAACAGTACCAAAATCGCAGAATTCATATTAAAGCAGGATAATAAATAACGTAATGACAAAACGGTGCGAAATAATCGCACCGTTTTATTTTCGGGTCGTCGAAAACGCCGACCCCTACTTTGCAACGGGAAATTATAAATTCACGGGAGGGCGCAGAGACCCTCCCCTACTTTGTGGCGGGGTGAGGAGACCCCGCCCTACGAATGCGTTATTTATATTTCGTAGGAGCAATTCACAAATTGCCCCTATGTCTTATTCAAAGGTGAACTCGTTGTTTTTGAAATCGACTGTGCATTTTGCGCCTTTGGCGATTTTATTTTCAAGCATAAGTTCAGATAACGGATCTTCGATTTTCTGCTGAATGGCACGGCGCAAAGGTCTTGCACCATAGACCTTATCAAATCCTGCCTCGGCAATTGCAGTTACAGCCTCGGGTGTAAAATCAAGTTCAATTTCAAGTTCTGCAACGCGCTTTGTGAGCGACGAAAGCATACGCTTTGCAATCTCCTCAATATCTTTTTGCTCAAGCTGATTAAAGACGATTATTTCATCAATTCTGTTCAAAAACTCGGGCTTAAACGTTTTCTTTAAATCGCCCATAACAAGCGACTCAATATCATTATTTTCAGCGTTTTCGCCAAATCCGAGTGACGCTTTTTTATCAACAATTTTTGATGCGCCGACATTGGACGTCATAATAATGATTGAATTTTTAAAAGACACTTTACGTCCCTGTGAATCTGTCAGAACGCCGTCTTCAAGAATCTGCAAAAGCATATTGAATACATCGGGATGAGCCTTTTCAATCTCATCAAAAAGTACTACAGAATACGGCTTTCTGCGGATTTTCTCTGTCAACTGTCCGCCTTCATCAAAGCCGACGTAACCCGGAGGCGAGCCGATAAGTTTAGACACAGTATGTTTTTCCATATACTCGCTCATATCAAGTTTTACAATGGCATCTTCGTTGCCGAACATCGTTTCTGCCAGCGTTTTGCAGAGTTCGGTTTTACCTACACCCGTGGGACCTAAGAAAATGAATGAGCCGAGCGGGCGGTTTGGATTTTTAAGACCTACCCTGCCCCTGCGGATTGCCCTTGCAACAGAAGATACTGCCTTATCCTGACCGACAATTCTTTCGTGCAGAATCTGCTCCATATTAAGCAGGCGTTCAGACTCTTCTTTTGTAAGTTGGGTTACAGGAATGCCTGACCACTGCGAAACAATGTTTGCGATATCCTCAACCTCTACCTGCTTTACATCGTGCGAAGAACTGTTTTTCCACTTCTCCTTTTCCTCATCAAGCAGGGTCTGAAGTTCATTTTCTTTATCCCTGATTTTAGCAGCATTTTCATAATCCTGACTTCTTACTGCACTCGTCTTTTCATCTTTAAGCCTTTTGATTTCAAGTTCCATTTCCTTTAAATTCGGCGGTGCTGTAAAGGCTTTAAGCCTTACACGAGAAGCCGCCTCGTCAATCAAATCTATGGCTTTATCGGGCAGATATCTGTCTGCAATATAGCGTGCACTCATTTTAACGGCATTTTCAATTGCCTCGTCGGTGATTTTAACCTTATGGTGAGCCTCATATCTGTCCCTAAGACCTTTCAGTATTTCAACTGCCTCTTCTTCTGTAGGTTCGCCTACAAGCACGCTTTGAAAACGACGCTCGAGTGCGGCGTCTTTTTCAATATTCTTTCTGTATTCATCTATGGTAGTTGCGCCGATAACCTGAATTTCGCCCCTTGCAAGCGACGGTTTCAGAATATTGGCGGCATCAACAGCACCCTCAGCAGCGCCTGCACCCATAATTGTGTGCACCTCGTCAATAAACAGGATTACATTGCCTGCATTTCTGACTTCATCCATAGCCTTTTTAATTCGCTCTTCAAAATCGCCCCTGTATTTTGTGCCTGCAACCATTGAAGTAAGGTCAAGCGAAACAATTTTTTTGCCTGCAAGCAGTTCGGGCACTTCATCTTTCACGATTTTAAGGGCAAGACCTTCGGCAATTGCCGTTTTGCCGACGCCGGGTTCACCGATAAGGCACGGATTGTTTTTCGTTCTGCGTGACAGAATCTGAATAACCCTTTCAATTTCCTTATCCCTGCCGATAACAGGGTCAATTTTGCCCTGACCTGCAAGTTCAGTCAGATCCTTGCCGAATTCATCAAGCGTAGGCGTTGAACTTTTGCCTTTTTTATTTTTAGGCGAATTATTTCTGAACTGTGATTCTGCTTTGCCGAGCGATGCGCCGACATCTTCAAGCAGACTTTCTTCATCGAAATTAAGAGCGTTCAAAAACTTAACTGCCGACGAATCGGACTCTCTTAAAAGCGCGATTAAAATATGCTCTGTGCCGACAAAAGAATTAAGCATACCTCTTGCAATCTGGAAACTGATTTCAATAATTCTTTTTGCACGAGGTGTAAAATCATTGGGTGACAGTCTTGTAGGATTGCCGACGCCGATATTTTCCTCAATCAGATTTTCGATTTTATCAAGCGTTACGCCTTTTTCATTTAAAATAAGTGCGCCGACACCTGTGCCCTCTTTTAAAAGACCGACTAAAATATGCTCTGTGCCGACATAATTATGACCGAAATTTTCAGCCGCTTTGATAGCAAGATTTAAAACATCATTTGCTTTTTGTGTAAAGTTTGTAAATCTGTACATATTTATTCCTCCTAAAGCAAAGAGATTTCATACTGCAATAAAGCATTTATATTTACGGGAGGGCACAGACTGGTACACAGCCGTCCCCCTTTGTCACTTTCGTGACATTTCCCCCACACCGTGGGGGAATCTTCCTCCCCTGCAAAAAATATTCTCTTTGCTATTCTAATTTTTCTCTGACAAGATTTGCTCTGAGTTTCGGTGCAAGTTCAGGTTCTTCCTCACTGTTATAATCCGAAAGCAATGTGCCGTCGGCAGAATTATGTATAAGATAGCCAATACTATGCATATCCATATCAAAAACACCGATTGCCGTGCCTAAACGGACATTTGAAATCAAATCAAGGAACTCACCGAATTCAAGTTTTCTTGCCATTTTCAGCGTGCCTGCACTGCGGTAAAGAATATCTTCCCACTGCTCACTGCTTTTAATAACATCACGCAGGGCACGCTCACGTTTAATAATCTGGTTTGCAACGGCAGTTATATTATCAAGTGCCGATTTTTCGGTAATTCCGAGTGAAATCTGATTTGAGAGCAGATAAAATGCACCTTTTTCACCATAAAGTTTTCTTAATGACAAGCCGAGTTTGCCTACCATTGAGGTCAAGCCCTCAATTGCGTGATTGGCTTTAAGTGCAGGCAAATGAAGTCCGACAGAAACCTTTAAACCTGTGCCCAGATTCATAGGGCTTGCGGTTAAAAATCCGAGTTTGTCATCAAAAGCAATTTTCATATTATTTATGAAAACGTTATCAACCTTGTCTGCTTTTTTATACGCCGCATCTGTGTTCAGACCCGCCTCAAAAGCAGTAATTCTGATATGATCCTCTTCACAAAGCATTATGGAAATATCCTCTTTTGAGGACAGCAGAAACGCTCCGCTTTCTGCCGCAAATTCAGGGCTGATATACTGCTTTTCGGCAAAAGACAGCGCCTTAATCTGCGATGCATTTGACAAATCAACAAGGCTGAAATCGCCTGCCAAATCCGAATTTTTAATTGAGGCATACAGTTTTTTAACCGTGTTGCGCTTTATTTCTCTGCTCATTTTGCTTTTAAACGGAACATCGCTTAAATTTCTTGCAAGGCGGACTCTTGTAAATAATGCAACGTCATTATCGTTGCCCTTGCCGTTAAACCATTTTTCCATCTTTGTTACCCCTCGTTCATCTCATTAATTTTATCTCTGAGAACGGCAGCGTCCTCAAATCTCTGTTCTTTGATTGCAAGTTTCAAATCATTTTTCAGTTTGTCAAGTTCTGAAATTTCAGGCTCTGCCTCTTTTTCCTCGGTATAAGTTACATTTTTGCCGATATGCTTTGCATTACCGTGCATTTTCGTAATTGTCGGCTGAAGTCTGTCTTCAAACTTACTGTAACAGTTTGCACAACCGACCCTGCCGCTTTTAACGATATCATTAAAGGTTGAACCGCAGTATTCGCAATGGTCTATACCGCTGAGAATATTCATTGCCGGAACACCTGCACCGAGGAAGTTGCCGAAAAATGTGTCATTGAAAAAACTTTCGGGTGAAAATTCTTCCATCACACCGAGTTCCCTTGCACAGTCACTGCAAAGATGCATTTCGGTAACATTTCCGTTTACATTCTTTTTAATATGTGTTGTTGCTTCATTATGATTACAATGCTGACATTTCATAAAAAAATCATCCTTTCAAATCATTGTCATAAATTTAAATTTTTAATCAATATAGGCAAGCAGCATCCTTTTCAACAGGCTTGCCCGAACCTGATTTTTAACTTCAGGCGCAACGCCTCTGAAATTTGCATCTGCCACGCCTGCCATTAAAATTTTTGCGCTCTTCTCATCTATCATATTCTGATAGTTCAAATTATATATATGCGCGTTTGCAGTTCTTTCATCAATTTCATTGCCGATACTGTTTATCAGCGAAACAAAGGCGCTGCCCTTGGTATCTGCACGGGTAATGTAAATACAACCGCCGCCGCCTCGTCTGCTCTCAATTCTGTAACCCTGCTCGGGGGTAAAGCGAGAGGTGATTACATAATTAATCTGACTCGGCACACAGCCTATCCGTGACGCCAAATCGTTGCGCTGAATCTGAATCGTTTGCTGATTATCATCAAACATATCAAGAATCATATCAGCAATAAGGTCTGTCATTTTCATTTGATAATCACATCCTTTGATTTATTAAGCAAGAATGTCAAAATTTTAATTTGACTTTGACTTTCTTTGACTTTCTGCTATCATATTAGCACAAAGGTCAGGAAAAGTCAATAGTTATTTTTAAAAATTTTTGACTTTTTCTGACTTTTAATTTTTTCAGGCAAATTCAGCAAATTGATAAAGCAATATTCACCCTGCTATTAAATCAAAAAGGTGCGCCCGAGCAACCCGAACGCACCCCCGATTTGCGCACTAATCAATCAGTGTGATTAGCAACCGCAGCCACAGCCATCGTTGTTACCACAACCACAACCGTTGTTGAAGCCACCGCAAAGAAGAAGGATTATGATGAGAATGATAATCCAAGATGAACCGCAACCGTTATTGCAACCGCAACCCATAGCGTAACCTCCCTTCGCTTTTCTAAACTATCCTATGATAAACCGAAGGAAGTGTTACAAAAATGATAAAAAATAAAGCGGGGCAATATAATAATCACCCCACAAAAGCGTTTCTGTAATATTTTAGGGGCAGGTCTCTGTGCCTGCCCGTTTTATTGCAGTAATATAGTTGCGGGCGGATAATATCCGCCCCTTGAGATTGTAGGGACAATTCACGAATTGCCCGTTTCGGTGCGTCGAGGACACTTTACGAGCTCCGTCCCTTTTTGTCGGCGATACCGACATTTCCCCAACACTGTAGAGGAATCTTCCGCACCCTACACAATTACCATACCGCCGGAGACGGAGAGGGTTTCGCCCGTGATATAGTCATTTTCGGCGAGGAAGAGTGTGGCTTTTGCAATGTCAATACCTGTGCCGAGTCTGCCGAGAGGGACTTCGTCAATGAGTTCTGCCCTGTCAAACTGACTGTTCATTCGTGTATCAATTATACCCGGTGCGATACAATTTACCGTAATACCACTTGGCGCAAGTTCTTTAGCAAGTGCCTTTGTTAAGCCGATAACGCCTGCCTTGCTCATTGAATAAAGCGTTTCGCACGATGCGCCGATCTGCCCCCACATTGACGAAATATTTACAATTGCGCCGCTGTGATTTTTCACCATAAGCCGAACCGCCTCTTTTGAGCAGAAATAAACTGCCCGCTGATTAACAGCCATAAGCGTTTCGTAATCATTCTCGGTAACATCGTTTATCATTTTAACAATGCTTATGCCTGCGTTATTTACAAGCAAATCAATGCTGCTGAAATTGCCGAAAAGTTTTTCAATTTCAGCAACACTGCTCAAATCACATTTTATTTTATTAACGCCGTCATAATCAGGCAGCGTATTATTATATGTTATTGTTACATCATAACCGTGCTCGGAAAGATACAAAGCAACTGCCTTGCCTATTCCTGTTGCACCGCCTGTTACAAGTGCTTTTTTCATACATATCACCAAAGAAATATTAACATACTTTATTGAATTTTGCAATCAGATAGTATATAATTGAAAACAACATTATTTACAGGTGAAACTATGCACTTATTAAAAATTGACAAAGACAATTATATCGGACAGGCTGACCCGTTTATACTTAAAAGCGGCAGCAGATATTACATTTACACCACGGGGCACGACGCCGTTTATGCCTATCAGTCGGACAATTTATTTGACGGCTGGGAATTTTACGGCAAGGTGTTTGAATACACCGAAAAAGTTGAGGGTTACTGGGCACCGAGTGTAATTGAACTTGACGGAAAATTCTATATGTATAACAGTTTTGAATATATGAAAGACAAGGCTGACAAGGGCGGTCATCACCAGGCAATGTTCGTTTCGGTTGCAGACAATCCGCTCGGACCGTTCGGCAATGCAAAACAGATTTTACACCCGTTCAGCATTGATTCGCACATTGTGCAGAACGAAAGCGGACTCTATCTTTTCTACTCCACAAACCGCTTTGAGGGCGACAGAATAGGCACATATATCGTTGTTGATAAAATGCTTGACCCTTTCACACCTGCAGGCAACCCCGTAACTGTTGTTGAACCCACGCTTGACGAGGATATTTTCAGGCGTGACAGGTACAAAAAAGGTCAGCACTGGCACACGATTGAGGGAGCATTTTACTTTAAAGAGGGCGACTGGCAATACGTTATGTACTCGGGCAACTGCTACGAACAGCCGACATATTACATTGGCTATGCAAGGGCAAAAACAGATGAAACAGATTTAACCAAAATCAAATTTGAAAAATATCCTGATGAAAACACGTACCACCCTGTTTTAAAAGCAAACGAATTTGAAGAGGGCACGGGTCACCACTCCATGATTAAAGAAAACGACCAATGGTACGCAGTTTACCACGCTCGTGATTATGACGACGGACTCGGGGCAAGCAGTTTTGATGCACGAAACGCAAGAATCTGCAAACTGAACGTTAAAGACGGCGTTATTACTGCCGAACGATACAAGGATCATATTTAAGGGGGAAAAACAATGGAAAGAGATTTTTATACAATTTCTGTTTATGTTGACAAAGACGAAAACTTAATCGGTATTCCGTGCGGTGAAAGCGACAAATACGGAATTGCCGATATTGACACGGTACTGCTTTTGAAAGCGCCGTACAAAGCCGAAGAGGTGGAGGACTTCATTGAAAAAGTTTTTGATGCCTGTTACACAAAGAAACACAACGATGACAGCCCTGTATCCACAATTGAAAGATATACAAAGAAAAAGGGATTTGTTGAAGCAACCGCCGACCTTACACTGATTTCGATTGTTAAAACCAAGAACACATATTCCATTATGCCAACCTTCAATGACTTTGAAAAAGGTCCGCTCTGCATTGACGACGATGAAAGAATTGTAAAATGCCCGTTTGACCCGGGTGAACTTTATGAGCACATTTACGACATTATTATGGTTTATGTTAAAGCCAATGCCTTTTATAAAGAAATGGCAGAAGTTGAGGCAGAAAAAAACAACAAAAACAATTAATTTTTTTACTTGATTTTTGCGAAAGTCATATGATATAATTAACAAAAATTAAATACGCAATGAAAACGACACAAGTAGTGCACGGCACGTAAATCTGATTACGGAACATATATTTATGACCATAATTTATTCAGATTACTGCGCCCTGCCCTGCTTGTTTTTTATTGCAAAAAAGGAGAATTACTATGCCAAGAAATCAATTTCAAAGAATGGTATTTGCTTTTATTACCGTTCTCATCACCGTTCATGCTTATGTATTTTACAGTCTATACGTTGTAAACGGCACAACGCTTATGGAAATCAACAATGCATCGGGCGTAACCGAGGCAATCAACAATCAGGGCGGCGTTTATATGTTCGGAAAATTCCTGCCGATATGGGCAGTCATACTTATTGAATTCATATGTGCATATACGCTTGAAGTCATTATGGGCAGTCCTGTATCATTCAAACTGGCATCAAAAATTTTTGATATGAGAAAAGACCACCCCATGCTTTTTGAAACGGCAATTATCTGCGCTACAGTAGGACTTATGTGCCCTGCTATGAGCCTGCTTGCCGCATTTTTCTACTATCCATACTACGAAGGATTCAGTATTATTAAATTGCTTGCAAACTGGATTAAACTTGTTTGCTATAATTTCCCAATTGCATATTTCTCACAGCTTTTCTTTATTCAGCCTTTTGTAAGAACCGTGTTCAAACTTATTTTCAGAAAACAATTAAAGGAAGAACCGCAAACTGTTTAAAACCATAAAAATATAAGTCCCTGTTTATGCAGGGGCTTATATTTTATAAAAACTGCCTTATATCGGTAGCAAGTTCATCTTCAATTTTAATAAGACGTGAAGTAATATCTTTTGAAATAGTATCGGCACTTTTATACTGATTAAGATATCTGCTCAAAGATTTTACACCCATATTGCAGCCGTCAGTAATCAAATCGGCAACTGTATTATCAGAATTATCCATTGCCATTTTAACATTTGTTTTAATCCAACTCATACCTTTTACCATCGGAGTTGGATTTTTACCATCATCATTATGAACTTCAAGAAGTCCGTTAATTTCATTCTGCAGCATTTCGTGATGGCTCCTGCTTTCATCCAACAAAGAGCGAAAATCACTGCTTTTCACATCATTAATCACATCATTAATTGCAGAAATACCCATTTGTATTCCCGAATCACATTCCTTTAAAAGTTTAACTGTATCGCCGTCAGCGCCCATAAAAATCATTCCTTAAAATTTATTTTATTCATAGTATTCGCAAATCCGGATAATTTATTATAAACAAATTGTATAAATATCTAAAACAAATTGTATTATAAATGTTTACAAATTAACAATAATATGATATAATTTATATATTATTAAAGAATCGGGTAAAATTATGGAACAAAAAGAAAAAAGCAGGCAGTCAATAGCATTTATATTAAAATGTGCAATTGATGAATTTGCAGAAAAAGGAATGGATTTTTCCTTAAACACAATCTGTAAAGACAACAGTATATCAAAAGGCAGATTCTATCATCATTTTGAATCAAAAGATAACTTATTATCAGCCTGTGTGTGTTACTCACTTCAACATCTTATTGACACCATAAATGCTTATGAAGTAAACGACAGTATATCCATTAAAGAAAATTTTCACAGATATTATTATTCAATAATTATGCACTGGCAGCAAAACTGCAATGAATTAACTGTATTAAGATATGCATATTCTTTCAGTAATTCGTTTTTCAGTGAAACAGCATTAACAAAAATAAAAGAACACAAAATTATGTGGGAACAGGCAAAGCGTGAAAAGTTTCTTTCTATTCTCCATTCAGGTAACTCTCAATTGCGGGTTAATGATGATAATATTGCTGAAATAATACTTATTATGTATGAAAATACTTTTCAGATATTAGAAAATCAAATGATTCGTGCTGTAAAAAACGGTAATAAAGACGAAATTGAAAAATCAACCAATGATTTAATTAATTACCACGATGCAATCATTGATATGATTTTATACGGAGCAATAAAACAATAATATTGTATAATTTAAATGCACCTTACTTTTAAGGTGCATTTTTCATTGAAACAAAATCAACAATCGACAAAAAAGCCGTTTGGATTTCTCCAAACGGCTTTTAAATTTATTCTATAACCTTAGATAGATTTAAGAAGTTGAGGAAGTCTTGCGATTGTACCGCCCAGACGCCAGAAGATTGTGCTGAAACCAACAAAACTTGATTCATCATCATTGAGCATCTTGAGAAGGCCCTCTGCCTGTGCAGGAGAGAATGCACCCATACTCATCTGAACAAAGTTACGAATCGGAATCTGTGTTGCCATAGCAGCAAGCATCTTGCCGTCGCCGTTAGCATCACTGCCCATACCTGACATAACCTTTTCAATAAGACCGCAGAGTCTGCCGCCCCACTTAGTATGTCTTGCGTCATTCAGACAGCAATAAAGATCAATCTTAGCATTCTTATCTCTTTCTCTTGAAGGAACAGCCTGACCGTAAACAGAAGTCCACTGTGCATCATCAATAGCAGCAAGATCTGCAGTATAATATGCAGGAGCAGTTTCCCTAAAATCAGGAACTACTGCATCAACCGTTGATTCAACAGTAACAGTCTGTGTAAGTCTGACATCACGGCTTGATGCTGCAAGCATAATATCAAACTCGCCTGTTTCAACATGCCAATCGCCGAGATTAACATTATAATAAGCAAATGCACGCTTGCCGAGCTTAAGCGAAACTTCTTTTTCTTCGCCTGCTTTAAGGAATACCTTTGTGAATGCACGAAGTTCCTTATCAGGACGGAAGATTGTTGACTCTTTGTCGGCAACATAAAGTTGAACAACCTCTGCGCCGTCAACATCACCTGTATTTTTAAGTTTAAATGTAACTTCAAGTGTGTCGGTATCTTTAATTGAAGGTGCAGAAAGTTTCATATCACTATATTCAAAAGTTGTGTATGAAAGACCGTAACCGAATGGGAAAAGAACATCTTTCTGAGCCTTATCATAATAACGATAACCGATGTAAACACTTTCCTTATGCTCTGAAATAACAGGACCGCCCGGGTAATTACCATAGGTCGGGTTATCGCTGAACTGAATCGGATATGTTTCAGCCGTTTTACCGCTTGGGTTAACAGCGCCTGTAAGCAGATTTGCAACTGCTGCGCCGCCTGCCTGACCGCCGAGACCTGAATTAAGGAGAGCCTTAACTTCATTAAGCCACGGAATATAAACAACAGAACCGCCTGCAAGAACAACAACCGTGTTCGGGTTAGCCTTAGCAATTTCGCTTACAAGTGCATTGTGGTTTTCAGGCATATTGATGTCAACTCTGTCATAGCCTTCACCCTCAAATTCCTCTGTAAGACCAACGAATACAACTGCAACATCAGCAGTTTTAGCGGTTTTAACAGCCTCAGCAACGAGTTGGCTTTCGGGAACAGCCTTCTTCTTAGGTGATGATTTATAATAACCCTGTGCATAAGTAACATCTACGCCGAGTTTAACAAGTTCGTCATAAGCATTGTCAAGCATAGTCGGATTGATAACAGATGAGCCTGCACCCTGGAAACGGGGAGCCTTTGCCATTTCACCGATAACAGCAACCTTCTGACCCTTTTTAAGAGGAAGAACTGCGTCATCATTTTTAAGAAGAACCATTGAACCTTCGGCAACCTTGCGTGCAAGTGCGTTATGCTCGTTCTTATCATATGTATGCTTCTTTTCAAGAGCAGGCTTTGATTTAAGAATTAACTCAACAACATTGTCTACTCTTTCATCAAGGATTTTTTCATCAAGGTCGCCGTTATTGACAGCCTCAATAATTCTTTTTGTATTAAGTATGCCTGAACTCGGCATTTCAAGGTCTGTACCTGCTTTAAGACCCGGTACTCTGTCAACAGATGCACCCCAGTCTGTTACGAAAAGACCTTTGAAGCCCCACTCACCTCTTGCAACCTGATTCTGAAGCCAGTCATTCTGCGATGCATAAACGCCGTTGATTCTGTTGTAAGAATTCATAACAGTCCACGGCTGAGCCTCTTTGATTGCGATTTCAAATGCAGGGAAATAAATTTCACGCATTGTTCTTTCATCAATAACCTCGTTAAGCACCATACGAAATGCTTCCTGAGAGTTACACGCAAAGTGCTTTAATGATGTGCCTACCCCTTTTGACTGAACACCGTTGATAAGATTTGCAGACATTTTACCTGCAAGAAGCGGATCTTCACTGAAATACTCAAAGTTACGGCCGCAAACAGGTGAACGCTTGATGTTTGTACCCGGTCCGAGAATGGTTGAAACCTGTTCAGCAAGACATTCTTCACCGAGAGCCTCGCCCTCTGCTTTAAGCAAATCCTCGTCCCATGAGCAAGCAGATGTTGCTGCAGGCGGGAAGCAGGTTGCAGGAACAGAATTGCCGAGACCGATACCGTCTGACGCTTTCTTATCCTTATTTGCTTTACGAAGACCGTGAGGTCCGTCAGTAATCATAATCTGCGGCAGGCCGAGACTTTCATCTGATTCAAGATTCCAGTAATTATAGCCTGAAACAAATCGAGCCTTTTGCTCAAGGCTCATTTTTTTGATAATTTCGGGATGTTTCATAAAAACATTTCCTCCTACTCAAATTTCTTCCATACTATTATATATGAAAGCAGAAATTTATACAAGTGTTAAAAATGTTTAAAACAATTATTGTTTAATTTGCACAAAATTGTTAAAAAAAACTAAACAAAATGACGA
>JACTVT010000005.1 GCA_014465955.1 Eubacterium sp.
AAGTATAACTTACTTTTGATAATTTTTTAACAAATTACCTTGTAAGAAATCTTAAAGACAAAACAGAAAGGAATTCATTATGAAAAAGCAAAAAAAATTACTCAGTATTCTGCTGGCAGTAGTTTTGATTGTAACAAGCATCAGCACATCTATGATTGCTTTTGCTGACAGCAATTACAAACCGCAGTACACTGAAAAAGTAACAGAAGAAGATGTAGCCGATATGATCGGCGACATCAACACCATTTTAGATGAAAATGTACTTACAGGTGCAACAATTGAAGAAATTTATAAAATGCTGCCGTCATTAAAATCAATTATTATGATTAACGGCGCTGCAAATGCATCAAATATGGTTGCATTCTATGCTGAAAATATGCCTGAAAAATTTGCCGACCTTGCAAATTACACAGAAGACGGCAAATCAATCATTGATGACCAATTTGACGAAGACGACGTTCTTGTTGAAGAAGGTACATTTACCAAATTCTTTGCTGAGAACCCAATCGTTGTTGAAAGTCAGGAAGATTTTGCTGCGGAAATCGGTCTTATCATCGATGCAGTTGTAAACGAAAACTTCCTTAATTTGTTCCCGTTTGCATTCCTTATGGCAGGTGCAACAGACGGTGCAAAAGGTTTCTGCGAAGGTATTGACGAAATCTGCGTAGTTATCGGTGCAGAGCAGGAAAAGAAAGCAATTGACTGCCTTGGACTTGATATTTTTGCAGGCGGAACAATTGATGTAGAAGGCACAAGAACCTATCTTGATAACATTGTTGCCGCTCTTCTTCCTGATATGGCAAACAATATTATTGACATTCTTCAGTCAGCAGTTTCTGATGAAAACGGTCCTCTTCTTTATGACGGCGTAACAAAGGTTTTAACAAACATTGACGCTGTTATCAGCGGACTTTCATCAACACTTAAGAGCCTCGGCGTTGATATTGCGTCTGTTCAGGCTACAATCACCGAAATCAAAGATACTTTCGCTAAACTTCCCACAACAGGCGAGGGCGAAGACAAAATGCTTGATATTCAGGGTGTAGTAGGTTTCTTGGTTTCAGACCTTACAGACGGTGCAGTTGGTATCAGATTCGGTAAAAACCCGGGCACAGGCGGAATCAACCTTGCTTTCAAAGAAATGCAGATTGACAGAGTGGCAAACGCTGAAAGCAATGCTGACGTTATAAAAATCGTTTATGATTATCTTTACGACAACATTCTCGGCAATGCAACAACAAAGAGTCTTCTTCAGGGTGTAATTTCAGGTCTTGAAGATGAAAGTGTTACACCTGAAATGAAAGAGGCTATTCTCGGTTACATGGAACTTTCAAACGAAGACCTTGCTTATGAAGGTATTGCCGCTGTTGCAGAACTTGCAGGCAGAGAACTTCCTGCCCCTGTAGAACCGACAGATCCTGCTGAACCTACAGACCCGACAGATCCTACCAACCCGACAAAACCGTCAGAACCAACCACAACTCCTGCTGACAATACAACAAAAGCAGACACAAACAATACAAATAAAACAGTAAACAATGCTAAAATTCCTAACACAGGTGCTGAAGCGGAAACTGCATTTACAGCCATTCTTTCAGCTGCAGCAGGAATAGCAATTGTTTCACTCATTACTGCTTATACTCTTAAGAGAAAAGCAAGAAACATTTAAGTTTTATTAAAACAAAAACCAAAAGCCTTATAGCGTTTTGTCTTTAAAAAAAGCAGTCCCCCAAGGTGAGAACCTTGGGGGATTTGTTTGTTATTAAGTTGCAGGTAACAACAATATTATAACGGTGCGTCGAAAACGCCCCTCATTACGCAAAATATAATTTCCGACAGCAAAACAGGAGGGCACAGAGACCCTCCCCTACATTAAATTATATTACTTACTGATACAAACAATGTAGCCGTCAAACGTACCTGCGTAAATATTGCTGCCAGTAACAACGACTTTGCCGAGCACGGCAGAGCCGACAAACTGACTGCTTATAAGTTCACCGCTTTGAGCGTTCACAGTATAAACAAATCCGTCATTTGCGCCGAAAATCAAATTACCATTATCAAAAACAGGGGTTGATTCAACTGTTTTTGAGCCTTTGCCCGAATACGGAGCAGTGAAAAGAATATTCTCACCTGTTTCAAAATTCCAAAGCACCTGCTTTGAATCAAGGCTGAATGCAATAATACCCCTATTTACAGTAGGGATATACGCAACGCCGTCATTAATCACAGGCTGTGCGCTTGAAGAAAACGAATAATCTTCAAGCACTATTCTGTCTGTCAGTACTCCGCTTTCGGCATCAATAAGCATTACTGCATTTGAATCTGCCGCAAGAATTGTTTTATCATCAACTGCAATCGGAGTTGAACTTCTGAATCTGAGATCCTCATCTTTATTTGCCCAAAGTTCTTTGCCTGTTGTTTTATCAAGTGCCGAAAGTGAATCCCAATGCGAACTGACAAGCAGTTTATTGCCCGAAACAACAAATTCGGCAGGAGAGTTTTCGCCCGAATCCCTGTTAATTGACCAGAGAATTTCGCCGTCGCTTGCACTTAAAGCGGTAACTATGCGCGGAACACCTGCGTAAACTATGCCGTCGTCAACACAAATTCCGCTGCTTGTGCCTACTGTATAACTTCCGAGAGAAACTGATGAAGTCCAGACTACATTGCCGTTTACTTTATCAAGGCTGTAAACATTACCGTTTGATTCCATTACTATCACGCTGTCATTATAAAGGCAAATATTATTTTTAACGGAATTTACGCTCTCATAATACCATACAATCTCACCGCTTTGCTGATTTATACAATAGATACCGCACTGATGAGGATAATCATCATCAGCAGTTGCCGTATAAATGTATTCACCGTCACTTACAGTATCGCAAAACATAACATTGCCGTCAAGTTTCGTCTGCCATACAGTATTCTGCGGCTCTGAAGAAGCATTCAAATCATAATAAACCATTTCAGTATTAACAATACCGTTTGCGTTCATATTAATAACTCTTGTGCCTGCAGGTGAAGAATCAATACCGCCGCTGTCGGGACGTGGAGCGCTGATATTTACAACGCCGTAATTTTCATCAACATAATTGTAATGATAATGACCGTAAATCCACGCAACAAGGTTATATTCTTTCAAATCAAGTTTGCCTGCCGTTCCGAGTGAAACAACGTAATCATCCGATTCACATTTGGTATGATTAAACATAACCACTTTTTTATCGGGGTCAACGTTTTCAAGGTCATTTTTAAGCCATTTCCGGCAGGCACTGTCACTATAATCTGATTTATAATCAGACCAGCCTTTAAACGGCGTTACCACATAATGCGTTTCGCCTACATCAAATGAATACCACGTCGGACCGTAAATGCTTTCATAAAGTGCCTCGCCGTAATCACCCTGCACATAATCGTGATTTCCTATTGTATAACGTACGGTGCATCCCATTGTCTCGGTATTCATATCCTTGATATGCCTTTTGAGTCCGTCCTCATAACAGATATCACCTGTATGAATTAAAAAGGCAGGATTTTTTTCTTTAATAATATCCTTAATGGCATCAAGCCACTCGCCTGTTCCCTGTTCACCGATTTCCGTATCGGAAATCTGTAAAAAGCAGTGATTTTCCTGAGCAGTAAGGTCTGATTTTTCA
Organism: Eubacterium sp.; assembly: GCA_014465955.1. Taxonomy (GTDB): domain Bacteria; phylum Bacillota; class Clostridia; order Oscillospirales; family Acutalibacteraceae; genus Eubacterium_R. Next base: position 3,663 of record JACTVT010000005.1, read on the forward strand.
AGTGTAAAATCATAACTTTCAGTGTTTTTTTCAACAGGGATATAAAATGCATCTGTCTGATATCCTGACGGCACGGTTATTGCCACAAAACGGCTTTTACGCCAACCGTCAAGTTCAAAACTGCCTTTTTCGTCTGTTTTCACAACATTATAACCATCTGTTACGCTGACGCCTGCAACAGGATTGCCGTTTTCCGTAACTGTACCTGAAAACGGGCCTTTATCCGTTGTCAAAAAGTAAATACCTGCAACGATTGCACCGACCGCGATAACGGCACCAAGCACACCGGCGATAATTTTAATAGCCTTTTTCATCTTTTCACCTTATTTAACCTCATAATACAGATATTCATCTGTTATATTGATTTCTTTATTGCAGGCAAGCCAAGTCATTCTTTCAAAAATACTCTGACCGCCATGGCTGAGTTTTGTTCCGCCGTGATCTGTTGAAATAATGATAAGCCAGTCTTCTTCGGCATATGTGCTTCTCGCCTCAATCGTTTTAATGATATCATATCCGTAAGCATCATCATCTTTGCATGCCTGAATATACTCCTCATTCTGATTGCCAAAGCCTGTATTGTGACCTGCATGATCGGTATATTCAAGTGTAAAGAATATTACGTCAGGGTCTTCAATTGCTGTTTTCTGAACATTCGCAGGCTTTGAAACATATTTTAAAATCTGGTAATATGTAGCCGTATCATCAATCTGATGTGTGTATTCAACCGGAAGTCCTGCTTTGATTGAGTTTACAATATCTGGTCTGTAACTGAGTTCGGTATGCTCTCTCCACGAAGCAGTAAACGATGCACTGTAACCCTGCTTTGCAATGGAAGTTAAAAATGTATCTGCATCGGCATTTTTCATCTGACTGTTATCCGTAATACCGTTGTATTCGCCCCAGCCGCCTGTAAGCATTGCCATCCAGCTCGGTGCGGTTGAGGTTGCCTGCTCATTTATTCTTGTTCTGCCGCCTGAGAAGGTATGATACAGACCGCCCTGATTTTTAATATACATAATTGCACTGTTTTCATCGTCTTTAATATTTTCAAGACCGTCAACTCTGAAACCGTCATAACCGATGAAAATTGCTTTTTTTACTGTTTTACCCTCAGGAAGTTCTGAATTGAAATGATCCGTAATCAGTTTATGAATAACCGTCTGCGGCATAGCATTATCAACCGTGCTGTCAAAAATATTCATCGCTTCTGCTTCCCCGGCATAAGTATCTTCCTTTTTGATTTCTTTGGCTGCCGATGAGGAGCACGCCGTAAACATCAGCGAGCAAATCATAATAAGCGAAATAACTGTAAGTGTAATTTTTTTCATAAAAAATTTTCCCCTTTCAATTTATTGAATTAGAAAATAATATAAAATAAATATAAATGCAAATTTATGTACATTTGTATTATACATTAATTAACGCCGTCAAGTTTACCCTTGAATTCATCATCCGACTGAATGAACTGCTCATAATTTTCATTCTGCCAAACTTTTACGTAATCAATCAGAAAATCTTCATTGTCTTCATTATTATGACTGAACTGACCGATTTCTTTACCGTGAGGTCCCCAGCCGTCGCCTGCATCTATTTCACATGTAAGGCGCAGGAATTCAGGTACACGGGATACGTCTCCGCCGTCTGTTGCCCAGGTTGCCTTGCCGTCAATATAGAACACATAGTATTCGGGAGTCCATTTAAGAGCAAAAGTATGATATCCGTCATACAAATCCTGCTCAAGTTCGCCGATATAATCATCTACCTTGCCTTTTGAGCCGTAACCGTCCCAAAGCAGTGCGTGACCCATTTCAGACTGAGGACTGTTTAAAAATGCACTTTCATAAACATCAATTTCCGTGCCGTCCTTACCCTGATTGCCTATCTTGCGCATATTTGATGACTGAAGCCAGAATGCCGACCACATACCCTGTGATTTCGGCAGTTTGACACGGCACTCAAAATAACCGAACGCCTGTGCAAAAAGCAGTTTATCGGCAGTACCTTTATTGTTATTATTATCACCCTCAATAACTCTTGTTTCAATGCCTGATGTAAATCTGCCTGCTGCAGGGCAATTGCCGTCACAGGTATGATTATCTTCATATTTTGAATGAACAATAGCGTTGCCGTCTTTAACTTCTACCATATTATCGCACCACCAGCAAGCCTGCTCGGGTTTATCTTCATCATTGCTCGCCCAGCGGATTGCATGCGGTGATGTTGTCCATATTTCCTTATTGCCTGTATATTTTTCGCCGAAATTGATATTTTCGTTTAAAGCAGTGCCGTTAAAATCATCCTCAAACACCATATACCAGCCGTTTTCATTGAGCACGGGAACGGACAAATCCCAGCCCTTATTCTGCCAGTCGGTATTATCATCATCTTTTTTTGAGCAGCCGAACAATGCAAACGAACCTATAACAAGCAAAACTGCCAACGATACTGAAATTATTTTTTTCATAATATTATTTCACCTCACAGATTACCGTGTTGCTTTCTGCACCCCATGAATCAATAGCAGTTACAGAAATATATTTAACATTTTCGGGAAGCGTTGACGGAAGTCTCAATTCTGCGGTATCAGACATATTGTCAAGTCCCAAAACAAAATCGCTGAAATAAAGAACCTCTGTAAGTTTTTTCGGTGAACCTTTTTCATAATCATCATTATCAAATCTGATTTTGTCACCGTTTTCATTATAATGAACAATGTGATTCTCGTAATCTATTTCATCAAACTCAACTGCGCTACGGTTTTCATCAAGAAACTGTAATTTGTAGGAATGAACAAAATCATCGTCCGTTCCTGCTTTAAAGGTAACCATTTTCTGTGCATTGCCGTTGATATCTGTTATATCGGAAATCACTGCATTAAGATTTTCATCCAAAACAGGAGAAGCATTACTGTTTGCCCTTCCGTCTGTATATTTTACAAGGCTTTCGTCACTTCCGAACGGTGCGTCAATCACCCAGGGCTCTTTAAGCGTATTGCCTGTGTTTGCTTCAAGCCTGTTGATAACAACCTTATCACTGTCAATTTCCATATAAAGGCATCCCGGCACTGCCTCGGCAATTGAATTGCCGTATGCGTCTTTCGGCACACTGCCGTTGAATTTACCCTCTTCAAGTTCAATATAGTCAAGGCTCTGCGTTGAATATGCAGTAAACTCGCCCTGCCATATTGATCTCTCATCAATCAGTGAAAAATGAGAATGACCTGAAATTGAAATAACCTGCGGATAATCCTTAAGAATCCTTGTAATATCTGCATTGCCCCAGCCGTCTGAGCCGTAAACCGTTTCAAGCGCGTTAATATGCGTAATAACAAAAATCGGCTTATCGGGAGCATCTGCAACTGCTTTGTCAAGTTCACCTCTTATCCAGTCCTCATTCATATATGACTTATCATATGAGCCGTCCGATGAACTCCAGCAAATGAAATGATAACCGTTAATTACCTTATGACTGTAAGGAAGTTCTCCTGTATATTTTGTAAATCTTTTCTGCATTTTTGCCGGAGTGGGAATTTCACGTGATTTTACAAAATAATCAAGCCAGTAATCGTGATTGCCGAGAATGTAAAGCGAAATCGGCTGATCGCTGTCTGCCATAACCTTATCGTAAATCTCTTTAAAAGTGCCCCACGCTTTTTTACCGCCTACATTGGTGAAATCACCGCCGATAATAAGAGCGTCCATCCCCTTTTCTTTAAGCATAGTAAGTGTTTTTTCAAAAGATTCATACTGATGCGTAGTTTTATCATCGATATCAGGCAGCTGCAAATCGCTGATAACGGCAACACGAAGCGGCGCACCGTTTGTTTCAACCTCGTATGTTTTCAATTCATCAGTCGTTTTTGCATAACCGAAATGCACGCCGAGCCCCGCACCGATTACTGCGGCGGCAACCACAACCGAAACTATAATTTTTCCGATCTTATTCATAATTCATACTCCTTTATTTAAGTTCTATTTTAAAACATATCGGCAAATCCGTCTGCACTCTATCATCAAGGCTGATTACCAGATACCTTTTATTTCTTTCAAATTTAAGTTCCTTGTCACTGCCGAGCAGTTTAATGCTGTTTATAATCAAATCCTCCTGAATCGTTTTCAGAGTTTTGATTTTTACAACAGTGCCTTTTGGTGGCTTCATCTGAAAGGCATAAATACAGCCGTCTTTATAAGTAAATCTGAAATCTTTTTCGGTGTAGCCTTTTTTCTTATTGTCCTGAAAAAAACCTGCTTTAACATTTGTTTTGCCTTCGCCGAAAGTTTTCCACGGAATTGTTTCATAAATCCCCTCTCCGTTTACATCAAACCATTTTCCGATTCCTTTCAGAACCGCTGTTTCTTCTTTTGTTATCGTGCCGTCAGGCTTAGGACCTACATTCAGCAGCATCATACCGTTTTTGCTTACAATATCAATCAAATCACACACAATATGACCTACTGACTTAAATTTATTGTTTTCGGTATAGCCCCATGAATTTTTTGCAATTGCCGTACAGGTCTGCCACGGAACAGGTGAAATATCAAGCAGAGCGCCCCGCTCAACATCAAAGGTTGCGCAATTCGGCGGAAAAGCATTATGCTTATAATTAATTGAAACCTCGTGCCCCCATTCCTCGGCACGGTTATAATAATATGCAGCAAATTTCTGCAGATAAGGCTTGAAAGCCTGATTATGTATCCACCAGTCAAAATAAACAACCTTCGGCTGATACCTGTCTACAAACTCGCAGTTTCTTACAAGCCAGTCTTCCATAAATTCTTCAGTCGGTGACTCTGCTCTTGCATCTGATGTTTTCATCATATAGGAATGAAAATTCTTGCTGTAATGCGCAGGGCCGTAAAAATCAGCATACTTTTCATCATTAACATCACTGTCAAACGTTCTGCCCATATTCATAAAAAAGTAATGCTCTGCACGGTGGTTTGAAGCGCAGTACACAAGCCCCTGCTTTTCGCAGGCCTGCTTTATTTCGCCTGCCACATCACGGTGCGGACCCATTTCAACACTGTTCCAGCGGTTAAAATCCGTGTTAAACATTGCAAAGCCGTCGTGGTGCTCGGCAACGGGCATAACATATTTTGCACCGCTTTCTTTAAACAGTGACGCCCATTCGTCTGCATTAAAATGCTCGCCCTTGAACATCGGTATAAAATCCTTATAGCCGAAGTCTTTATGCTTGCCGTAGGTTTTTATATGATGATGATAAGCGGCGTTGCTTTTATCATACATATTCCGTGAATACCATTCGTTGCCGAAAGCCGGCACACTGTAAACACCCCAGTGAATAAAAATGCCGAACTTTGCGCCGTGATACCATTTCGGCGTTTCGTGATGACTGAGTGACTGCCAATTATTTTTATACTTACCGTTTTCAATTACAGAATCAATCTTCTGCAAATATTCATTCACCATAATTTCACCTTTTTATGTATTTTTCAATCAGTTCATTTGCAAAAGGCACAACATTTTTATCAACAGGGTAATCATATTCCTCATACTGCTTTGCCCAATCAAGTTCAAATTCACCGATTTTTCTGCCTAAATCATATTTGAGATAATTCTCACGCTGCACATAGTTATTGCCGTTTTTTATTTTTAATTTTTTCTTTCGCTTAAGGCAGGAAACTGCCTCGTTGTAAAACATATCCCAACGTGGATAATAATATTTCTTTATCAGTCCGCTCCACTCACGCCAACTGTAATCATAAAGTGCCGATACCGAACCGTTAATATCACCCCAGAGTGTTATCAGCGTTCTTGCATTGAAATCAAAATAATGTTTTTCTTCTTCATCCGACGCTAAATTCTGCGCATCGCAAATCCAGCGTGAAAGGCACAGTTCACTTCTGTAAGACGTTAAATCATCAATATCGTTCAGCAGTGTCCTTTGCATATCCGCAATATTCTGAACTGAAGCAATATCCTTTTTCTTATATGCCTTTGCAAAGGCAATTTGATTTGTGTAAAAACGGTTACTGAGCATCTGCCTTGTCAGATCGCACAAATCATACTGATAACCGTCTGAATTTTTAAAATCTTCTGCTGCAGATGCAAATTCAAAAACTGCCTGTTCAAACATATCCGTATCATAAAACACCTTTGCATAACAGCAAGGTCCTGTCATAACGGGAATCATCTGCGGTCTTGATGCAAGCGTTGAGCCGACCGCATTTTCCTCATAACCGTCACTTTTATAACAGGTTCTGAGCAATAAACCCCACGCGCGGCGTATTCTTTCATCATACCTGCCGTATCTTCTCGCAATATAATCATTAAGCCACAAGTTTAAAGGAATCGGTTTATCGGCAGTCAGCAGTTCAAACTGAAGGTCATAAACAACAGGATTCTGCTCTATACCCTCCATAAACATACCCGTACCGACAACGTTTGCACCGGCTTTTTTCAATTCATTATACTTATTTTTGCAATGCAGTTCCAATTTACCCTGCATTGCATTTTTACCGCCGAAATTATGAAGCATACCCGAAATAACGGGATAGCCCCACATATTGTCATTAGCAGGTGTTTTTGATGAATTTAAATCAAGAATAAGCAGTTTATCCTTTTCAACCGCCTGAACAATATGCTTTCTCATTGTCCACGCCTGCATTACCCAAACAGACTTACTGTCAAACTCGGTATAAAGACTGCTTATCGTTTTGCCTACTGCGTTAAGATATCGCTTTGTTTTTTTAGGAGGTGTGCCCTCGTGAAACGGGTCGCAGGCAATATAATGATAGCAACCCATAAGTTCTTTAAGTTTATTAAGATATGTAAGGCCGTAAACCCTGAAAAACGGGTCAAGCGGATCAATCTGTGCCGTTCTCGGGAAACCGCACCAGCCGCGCTGCATAAGAATGTTTACATTCGGGTATTTTTCTTTCAGTTTAACGGAAACATGACCCGAAAAGCCCTGCTGAATCGGATACATTCCGAATTCGACATATCTGTTTAAAATCTTTCTGCCGAGTTCAAGACGTTCATAAACATACTTTTCGCTTTTCGGCGGAATGTAACCCATAATATTCGTCATCAAATGCCATGCCCAGAAAGCAGGTCCGGTAATGCAACTGAGCGCATCTTCTTTTGAAAAACCGAGTTCAAGCAGCGTTTCATACAAAACAGCCTCACTGCCCACCACGGCAAGCGGCATATTAATACCGTTCATTGCCATAAAGTCAATTTCTTTTTCCCAGCGCTCAAAATCCCACCAGCACATAGAATAATCAAGTGTGCAATAGTTCATATACACCCTGAATTTCTGATGAATAATTTTTTTATATTCGCCGCTGAACATTACTAATTTATCAATATTAATTTTTCTGTTGCCGCACCACGAAAACTGAACATTGCAGTATTTTTTTAGATAACAATATATACCGTGAAATGCCGAAACATAATTATTTGCAGTAATATTCACAACGCCGTTCTGAGCAGTAACAACAAAATAATCAGTGCTGCTGCCATTCAGTTTTACATTAAAACTATTTTCAAATTCAGGCAGATTCCTTTTCAAAAATCCGCTTATTACGTTATCCATAAACTACCCCTCAAGTTTAATGATGATACCCTTTCTTTTACCGAGTTTATATGTTTTAAACATATTTTTGATTTTTTTATCCGACTTGCCGAAACGGATTTCACTTGCCTTTTTCGGAACAAAGCCAAGCAATTCAATATTAAAATCAAGTTCAAATTTCTGCCTGCCGAAATCAAAATTATAAAGGCAAACAAGTGCACTGTTATTTTTCAGATATACTGTTGAAAGGATGTTTTTATTATTTGTTTTAACAGGATTTTCTGAGTGCCAGTAACCGAGCATTTTACTGTTTACAATATCAAAATCATCCCATATTTTATACATCTGAACAGCGTTCGTATGACCCCAGCCGAAGCGGTTATTCATTGCATAAAGCATACCGATATAAAAATCACCGCCGCCCTCAAGCATCTGCCCTGTTAAGCCGTAAGGAATACCGCTGACTTCTGCAAGCATATATTCAGGTGAATATTTTTTATAGAAAAAGCCTTCACCGAGCCATACACTGTCAAGAAACGGCAGTATTTCGGTATATAAATTCATACAACTTACATCACCTGCACGTGGCTCTTCATGATTCCACATATGCATATCAATAAGCCCGTCGGTTTTGGAAAGAACCTTTTTTGCCCTTTCAAGCGTTATTCTGTCAAGCGAGGTATCGTCAATATAGATACCTTTTATGCCGACATTGTCAACAAGCCAGTTAAGACCCTCAATATAGTAATTATCAAGCCTTGTATCCGGGCGCACAATAAACGAAATATCGTGATCGTTTTTATACTTGCCGTGCTTGTATTTCACATACCATCCTGAAATGATATCATCGCCGAAATTATCAATAAGCCACTGCGGCTTTTCTTTCTGCCAAGAGTGGCTTACGCCGGGTTTGCGCAGAATAATCTCGTCACCGAGTGCTTTATAAACAAAAGTTTCAGCCATATGATTGCTGTGCTCACGCTCAGTGTAATACAGTTTTATATCGATTCCCTTTTTCTTTGCATAATTTACGGCGTTTTTAAGTCTGTCCACCTCATAAAACGGGTAATTGATAAACGGCATAATCATATTTCCCTGGTGAAATGTAACATAATTCAGTCCGTTTTTCTCTGCCGTATCAATTTCCTTTATCTCATCCTTAAGTGCATTATTATGACTGTATCTTACGGTAAATGCCTTTTTATAATCAATCGGTTTAAGCGGAGTAAAATGAAGTTCAAAAATGAAATTTCTTGTTTCATCTGTTTTAAAATCAAATTTTCCCGTAAAGGCTGACAGTTTTATGCAGTTTTCCTGCACATCAACCTTTATGCCGCCCCTGCCGCAGTTATCCCACGTTGTTTCGGGAACATTAAGCGGTAAATTTTTATAAAAGATGTTGACCAACGGACGCCTGTAATTTTCTGCTTTGAATTTAGCACGCATACCGCAGTTAACCGAGCCGATAAAAATACAGTCCTGCTGCTTATCATTATCCCACTTAAAATCAAGATCTTCTGCCTTTGACGCTCTGTGACCGAGACCGTGCATAAGATCCGAGCAATCCTTATTTATGTAAAAATCAAGTGATACATTATCTGAGGAAAAATCACGCCTCGGCGTTATTTTAACGGAATATTCCATAACGCCGTCATATCTTAAAATAGACGAAATTTCAGACGAATAATCCGTGCAGTCACTTTTCGTTAAGCATTCAATTCTGTTATTGAATTTTGTAATTTCAGTTTCGCCGATTGGAAGCGTACTGCCCTCAATTACAAATTCACACGGCTTTGCAAAAAGTTCTTTCTGAACCGACTGCTCAACCTCTATTGCCTCACTGTAATTTGAATAAACCTGAAAAGGAAGTCCGTTTTCGGTAAGCGAAACAGAGCGTCCGAGTATTTTAAGCGTATCACCATCTGCTTCAGGTGAAATATACGGTTTAATAACAGTATCGTCAATACACATATCGGAATTGAGCCATTTAAGACGTGAAAGTGTATTTATATCATTATAACCGTTATTTTCAACAGGACTTGATATAATATGAAAAAGCAGATTCACCGAAACAGTCTTTTTTTCAGTAACAATAGTTAATGTTTCATTTTCTTCTCTGTTTCCTATTTTATCAGCCTCGACAGTAAAAAACAAGGGCTGAATAACATCTTTTTTAAGAATAACGGTCTGTTTTTTTATTTTACCGTATTTGTCACGGACATCCGTATTAATACAGGACATTTTGAGATTTCCGTCATACTCGATACTTTTTATAACATCATCCGTGCCGCTGAGAGCCGCAACCTGAAAAACAAAAACTTCATTTTCCGACATAATCAGTTCTGCCGCAGAATTTATTTTATTTTTCTCATTCAAAATACTTAAATCTTCAAAATGAATTATTTTTTCACTTCGGTCAAATAAATACAGATTCATAATCATACCTCGCATTAAAACATTATACTTTCAATTACATTTTAATTATAATATAATAAGGCTTGTAAATAAATTCAAAATACAGTATAATAAATATAAATTTCGGAAATGAAGGTGCGTTTTATGTATCAAAGTGAATCTTTTTATATAAGTGATTACAACAGGATCAAACCTTTTTCACCTGTTGTAATAAGCGTTTATAAAATTCTTGCCGACGAAAATTATTATCACCGGCAGGATGATGATGAACTTATAAACCATCCCAAAAACACAATTGCATTTATCAGATGTACGGACGGTGCAGGCGAAATTACGCTAAAAAACAAAAAGATTAAACTGCACGCAAATGAATATCTGTTTGTAAAATTTCAGGATATTGTTGAATACAAAAGCAAATCCGGAATATGGGGATACAGGTGGATTAATTTTTGCGCAGATAATATTGAAAATGATTTTGAACTGAATAAAGTTGAGTATCTTTCATTCACTGAAAAAGAAGATTATTTATTCAGCAGTCTTATGAATTACAGACCCGCGGAAATCACAAACAACGGTTATCTGTGCTCACTTTTCACCAACTATTTTTACTATATGACTCTTGAAAGCAAAACTGACAATATCAGTGAACAAAATGCAAGCAAAAAACTTATTGACGAAATATGTGCTTTTATACATCAAAAAATTTATTCAAAAATCACCGTTAATGATATTTCGGCATTTTTTAATTTATCTTCAAGAAGACTTCATCAGATTTTTACAGCGGAACTTAACATTTCACCGAAAAAATATATTGTAAAAAAGAAAATGGAGGAGGGCTACAAATTACTTGTTCAAACCCCTGCCCCGATTAACAAAATTGCTTATATGCTGTGTTTCAGTTCACCATATCACTTTACAAATGAATTCAATAAAACCTTCGGTCAGTCACCGACCGAAGTAAGAAAAATGGAGCAGAATGAATAAATTTGCACACTGACAGACTTCGAGAAATGGAACAGAATTTTGCATTTTGCGAGCGGGAGCCGTACATAGGTACTGCCCCCGAGCAAAAGGCAAAAAACGCCAAACGCCGCAGAAATTCGATATTTCTGCGGCGTTTCATATACGTTATTACCAAACGGGTCGTCGATGACGCCGACCCCTACAGTAATATAATACCATAACATATTTTAAATTTCGGCGTGGTTCTGACCACTTTATCGATAGTCTGAATCATAATCTATACGCGCCTGTTTTGCAAACCTCTATATAATCAATATACGGTTCATTTCGGCATTCGGTTATAACAAGTTTCAAGTTGTTCGTTACAACGGGTTTATCAAAAATTGCAATTTTGGAAAAGCCCACTACAGTACCGTTGTAAACACATTCATCACCTGCAAAGATTTTAAACCGCTCAATACGCTGCGATTTTGTTGTATCCTCGGCAAAGCGTATGCGGTCAACAGACTGCCTGTCAAACGAAATATCAACAGTCATTTTATCATCAGATACGGTATATCTGCTGTTTATCACGCAGTCGTCTTCTTTTTTGAGCCACTGTCCCATTTCCTTTAACCGCTTAACATCTGCTTTGCAGAACCTACCATGCCTGTTCGGAGGAATATTTAAAATCAAAAGGCAGTTGCTGCCGACCGAGCCGTAATAAATACTCATAAGCCTGTGCAGAGATTTGAGCGATAAAAACTGCATAGGATGATAATACCAGCCAAGCCTGATTGAAACATCAACCTCGGCAGGATACCACATAAATTCATCATAACCGGCAAGAAATTTTCTTGACCCCATATCCTTAATCATAACATCCTGACAGCGTTTCTGAAACTTTTTCATATCATCGTCAGTCTGGCAGTTTGCAGCAATATTCTGAAGTTCATACTGAAATTTCGGAACAACATTCCATTCGCTTTCCCTTGCTTTGCCGCTTTCATTGCCGACCCAGCGAACATCGGGAGCGCAGCCTGACATTACGATATTCGGCTGAAGTTTAACGGCAGTTGACCATATTCTTTCAAAATCATATTTCTGCTTCGGCATACCGTCGGCACTTGAACCGCAGGCGCCGTCAAGCCAGAGCATAAAAATTTCGCCGTAATTCGTTAAAAGTTCAGTTAACTGCTCAATATAAAAATCATTATAAGCGTCGGTTGAATAAAGCGGACTGTTTCTGTCCCACGGGGAGAGATAAACGCCGAATTTAAGACCGTACTTTTTGCAGGAATCCGCCACCTCACGCACAACATCACCCTTACCGTTTTTATAAGGACTGTTTCTGATGCAGTGTTCGGTAGTCTTTGTCGGCCACAGGCAAAAGCCGTCGTGATGCTTGCAGGTAAGAACAACACCTTTCATACCTGCCGCCTTTATTGCCTCGCACCACTGATCGGTATTCTGATTTTTCGGATTGAAAACAGACGGACTTTCCTTGCCCGAGCCCCATTCCTTATTTGTAAAAGTGTTTACCGAATAGTGCACGAAAGCATAAAACTTCATCTGCTGAATTTTAAGTTGACGTTCATTCGGAACGATTGATGTATATAAATCAATTCTTTCCTGCTCGGTCATATTTCACCTCGTAATTACTTATTTTTCTTATCTTTATCTGCCTTTTTCTGTGCTCTTTCGGCTTTAAGTTTTGCTTTCGTTGCTTTCTGCTCTGCTGCAAGTGCTTTTGCCTTTTCCTCTTCAAGGCGTGTTGCCTCCTCATAACGAAGTTTAGCCTCATCGTACATAGCCTTGATATCTTCATAATGCTGATAATTTTCTGCCTGAGTCAAAAGTTTTTTAGCATCAATATAGGGCTTTGCAAGCCTGTTATAATAAGAATTTTTATCAGTAGCAGTTTTGATTTCTGCATCAATCTGCTGCTTTTCTTTTCGCAGAGCATTACGCTGAGCCTTTAATTCGTTAACCTTGCTACTGTTTTTCTGCTTTTTGGCAGCAGAAATTTTTTCTTCAAGAGCAGTACGTTTTTCAAGATTTTCATCTTCACGAGCAAACAATTTTTCAAAAATACTTGTATCAAACTCTTCAATTTTGCCGCCATGCTTTTTATCAATATTCTTTTTGCTGAAAATTCTGTTTCTTGCCGACTCAATTGCAGCCGAACGCTCTTCACGCTCAAGTTTTGTTTTCTTAGGCATTGCCTTTGCTTTTTCCAGAACTTTTTTAAGATAATCATAAGAATCAGAATTCAGCCCGTCAAGTCCGGCATCATATAATTTTTGTGCCTCATCAAGTTTGTACTGCCATTCAGGCATACTGAATTTGTTAACCTCTTCCATAACGATTTTGGAAATTTCAATACTTTCATTAAAATCAACGGCAGACCTCAGTGCTTTTTTTGCCACCTTTTTATCAGCCTTTGATGAGGCTTTCTTAACGGCATTTTTAATTTCATTTATATTCTTAGGCTCTGCTTTGCTTAATTCACTTGCCTCTTCAATCATTTCAATCGTTGAAACAATGTCCTTATCATTAAGAATACCGTTGCCGTAATCCTCAAACATAGCACGAAGCTGAAGCACTTTAACTATGCTTTTCTGCCTGAGTTCCGTCATATCATAAAAGAAGTAAGGAATAAAATTCATTACTGCTCCGACAACGGAAAGAACAACGATTACAACAAATACCTTTTTAAATATATCGTTAAGATACAAAACATTATACGGAGAATTCATAACATCCTTCATCGTTTTGCCTGTAACAGAAGCAATTTCATTTGCCTTTTCGGCAAGAACCCTTTCATTTATGCCGAGTTTTTCATATACGGCAGGAACTATACCGCTTGTAGCCATCGTAATAACCGTGCCGATAAGCCCTACGGTTGAAAACATTCCGTCAATTCGTTCGCCTGTTATATACTGCTGATAATCACGTATATCGGCATTAACTGCAGGAGACAGAATAACGCCGAACGAAGTCATAAGATAATTGCCGAAAAGAACAATTGCAATATAAACAATCATTTTTGCCGGCTCTGCCTGAACAACAGGATAAAGAAATGCAAGAAACAGAGCATTTATTGCATTTGTAACAATAAGAACTGTCTTTTTGCCCCATTTTCTTATAGCAAACGGAGCGGCAAGCATTCCCCACAAGTTAGCATTGGCAACAACCATAGTTATAATTGTATAAACGCCTGCGCTTATGCCTTCTTCATTATGATACTGATAGCACCACTGAAGCATATTGCCGTATGTATTTTCAAGAAATCCAACCCAGCCTGCAAGAGAAATAACCCAGAAAAGTTTATTTTTTGCTACGGCTCTAATGGCATCTGTAAATTTTATCTGAATAACATGTGTACGTGCCTGAACAATTTTTTCCTGAGTGTTGGCATAAATATAAACAGAACATATTACACCGATAATCGCAAAAGGCGGATAAAGAATTCTGTACAATTTCATATCATACAAATCGCCGTTTGTTACTGCCTGAGCAACAAGAGGAAGAAGCGCCGAGGCTATTGACGGTGCAAGCGAATATACAACCGATTTTATTGTAAGAACATCGGCTCTCTCCTGTGTATCAGGCGAAAGCACCATAATAAGGTTTTCATATGCGTCATAAAAAAACATATAGAAAAACTGAAAACCTATATTAAACAAAAGAACAATTACTGCTTTGACAATCTGACTGGAAATTTTTTCATAAGGCACCATAACCATTCCGACAACAAGAAGGCATGTAGGAAGTGCCATTGAAAGCAGATACGGTCTGTATTTTCCCTTTTTGCTTCGGGCGTTGTCAATGATATTCGCCCTTATTGCCGTTGCAGGAAAAGATACAATAATTGATGCAACATAAATAATATACATTACAGTCGGTGAAATACCTATAGCATTACCGATAATTACATTTGTCGAACTGAGTGTCAACTGCTGAACACAGTAAATAAGGAAATAAACACCTATTCCGCCGAATGAATAAGCAAATATTTCCTTAAACGGCATATATCTGCCCGGCATAGGCCTTTTCCAATAAACTTTAGCATCGCTTACGGTTTGCTTAATTTTGTTCATATCCAAAGCGATTACCCCCTTTTCATTATTAAAGCATAAGGCAAATATTTCGCCGTACTTATTTATTATATTTTAAAAAACTATTAAAATAAATGCATAAGAATGAAATATCAATACAGAAATCGGAAATACGGTAAAAAACGAAAAAGCAGTCTGTTTTTATATTACCAATAATACGAAAGAACATAAAGGCCCTCTGCTAATCCAATTCAGACAAAGTTTCATAAAGCGCATTAAATATCGGCTTTGGAAGTTTTGAAGAATGAAGAACTCTGAAAAGTGAATTTTTATCGGAAACATTTTCAAAAGGTTTAAATGCTCTTTGCTTTTTAGAAGTATTATCCTGCCAGCGTGACAGAATTGTTATAACCCTGTCACGCAGTTCTTCTTTTTTATACGGCATGGGGTTACTGATTTCAATAACGATAGGTTCATCTGAATAATCAACAACATAATCATCGCAATCAATATCTTTAAAACAGATTTTATACTGCCTGTTTTTCGGAATAACAGAAGTATCGCCCTGAACCTCAACAGTAAATTTAACTGAATTTTCGGCACTGCTGAATGCATTTGTAAATACGGTTTTTGCCGTATGATTTTCAAAATCAGTCTTGCCGTTATCCTCATACATAACAAATTTATTATTGCCTTTGAACACCCACACCTCAAGTATTTCGGGATTAGCCGTCGAATTGCCTGTATCACAGGAGAGCGGAATTACAGCTCCCGCCTTGGCAAGGACAGGGATACTGTAAAGTTCACGGTTCAGGGTAATCACCTGAGAACCTTTATATTTCTGAAGTGTAAAAATATCTGTATACTCTCCCTCAGGTATCCATGCATTTACACTTCCCATACCGTTTTCTTTATTCTGCGGTGATGTTATCGGACATACAAGAAGTTCACTGCCGAACATATACTGATTCGGAAATTCATAAGCATTTTGATCATTCGGATAAGAATAATACATCGGCTCGCAAAGCACAATGCCGTCTTTATGACAGCGGTGATTCATTGAAAAAACATATGGAATAAGCCTGTGCCTGAAGCGAAGCCAGTCGCACGCACTGTGATAAACATCCTGCCTGTATTTCCACGGCTCTTTGCCGAGCAGTTCAATTGCAGTTGAATGGAGCCTTAAAATCGGCTGAAATACGGCAAATTCTATCCAACGCAGATACAAATCATCATCACGGTAACCCATATGATGACCGCCGATATCATGGCTCCACCAGCCATAACCTGCATTAGCAGATGTTGCCGTAAAATACGGCTGAAAATCAAGCACACGCCAACTGATTGCAGTATCGCCCGAAAAGCCGAGCGGGTACCTGTGTGAGCCGACACCGCCGTAGCGCGAAAGAATCAGCGGAATCTCACCGTTTTCGGCATTATCAAGATAATGATAATGATTAAGCGCAGTAAGCGGGTCAAGACCTTTTACTTCGGAACGCTTGCCCTGCTGCCAGTCTATCCACCAGAAATCAACACCGTCTTTTTCATACGGCTTATGAAGAATGTCAAAATACGAATTCCAGAACGTATCACTGCCGCATCTGAACTCAACAGGCTTTTTTGTTGCAGGATTTATGCCGTTTGCCTTTGCCATAGGCTCATACATATCCTCAAAATACCTTACACCGTCTTTCGGATGCAGATTAAGCGTGATATGCAGATTTTTCGCTTTAAGTTCTTTAAGAAATGCTTTATAGTCGGGGAAAAGTGTTTTATCCCACGAATATCCTGTCCATCCGTTTAATTTTTCGCCGAAATGCTTTTTTATATCTACCCAGTGCCAGTCCATATCAACCGTTGCCACGGTGAGCGGTATGTTTTCTTTTTCAAATCTGTCCATAAGATTAAGATATTCAGACTGTGTATAGGCATGATACCTGCTCCACCACACGCCGAGAGCAAAACGGGGTACAAGCGGCGTAGGCGAACTGATATCATAAAACGCTTTCATAGTTCCGCGGTAATCCTTGCCGTAAGCAAAAATATAATAATCAAACGAACCTGCACGGCGCGGAATCAGTGCACCGTTTTCGTCAATAAGCACGCTTTTGCTGTCGTCAAAAAGATACAGACCTTTTTCGGTAATAAAACCGTCTTCAAGCGGAATTTTGCCGATTGTATTGTCAAGCGTGCGATAAGTTCCCTTTAAATTCTTCTGCTTGGAAAAAAACTCCGTGCTGCCGCTGTTTTTAAAATAAACACTGTATGGTTTTTTGCTTTTAATTGTAAGAACAATATCTTCTGTTTCAGCAATAATTTCACCCGGGTTTTTCTTAACATCAAGCCTGCCTGCAGGGAACTTTCTGTTCCACACCGCATAACTCGGCAAATCAACAAAATTGCCGAATTCAACCCTGAGCAGACGTGAAGTCAGATATGTAATTCGAATATTTTTACTGATATACATCTGCGCCCTGTCTGCCTTGGAATCTGCTTTTATAACTAAAGATGGTTTTAACATAAATTATGCCCCCTTATAATTCATAATTCAAATATAGCATATAAAAATTATTTAGGCAATAAAAAATTAAAATGGGCGGAAAAAGACAATTTAAATCAAAAAAGCCTCCCTCGTTAGAGGGAGGGGGACCGCTTGCGGTGGAGGGATTTACAAATCGAATCCCCCTGTCACTGCGTGACATCCCCCTTTAACAAGGGGGGACGGTTAACATAACATAATCAGACATATCTTTCCATATGAAAAAACTGAAATTTGTTACTCTCTTGCATCGCTGACGATGGAATAATATGCCCTTGATGTAATTTTGTAAACTACAATGTAAAACAATGTGAAAACTGCAAAGCAGGCAAGATTTACAAGCACAAGAAACATTACATCTGTTATGCCGAACATAATAAGCATTTTATAAATCATAGGAAATGCAAAGCCGAGATGAACGGCAGACATCAGAAGCGGAATGAAAAAGACTGTCAGCACCTGTGAATTTATGCTTTGCCTTATTTCCTTTTCGGTCATTCCGACCTTCTGCATAATTTCAAAGCGTGACTGATCTTCATATCCCTCCGAAATCTGCTTATAGTAAATAATCAAAACAGTTGCAAAAATGAATACTATACCAAGCAGTATTCCGAGAAAAAACAGACTGCCGTACAAGCCGTAAAAAGACTCTCTTTCACTTGCTTTGCTTGACATATCAATTCTGAACTGCTCGGAAAGCGGTTTAAGTTCTTCATTTACTGCGTTATAAATTTCAATCTCTCTTTCATCATCACAGTCTAAATTAAAGGCAAAAAACTGCGCTGTTTTAACAAATTTACCGCCGTAAAAATCAGCAAGTCCCATCAAAGGCTCAGCAATCGTGTTAATATCATTGACCACTATAAAAATCGACGGCAGTATTGTCATTTCGCTTGCATTATCTGCACTTCTGACAAAATCATCAAGCACGGCTTTCACTTTATACTCGCCCGAATTTTCAATAGAAATTTTTTCATGCTTAAACTTTTTTGCCTTACTTGTGTAAACAAAGCATTCATCATCTGCAAGATGCTCATTCTTATTCATCAGCCTGTTATAATCGCTGAGCGGGATGGCATAAATCTGATTGCATTTAAGTTCATCATAATTTTTGATATCCGATGTTTTAAGTTCATCACCGTCAAAATATGAGGTGAACTGCGCATATTTATAAGTAAACAAATTCTGCGGCGTTACACCCTGCTTCTGTACTGCATTATATGCAGTATCCTGTGCCTTAATCAATGCTTCACTGTCAAACTGCGACAAATCTTCAACCACGGTTTCAACTACAATATCACGGGGAAAACGGTTGTTAAGCACATCCTCCGAGCCGGTATACAGGCAGGTTGTTGACGTAATCATAACAAGCACCATTGTGCAAAGAATACAGATTGATGCAAGGCCTGCACCGTTTCTTTTCATTCTGAACGTCATAGAGGAAACGGAAACAAAATGATTTGTTTTATAGTAATATTTTTTGTTTTTCTGCAACAGTTTGCAAAATGCAACCGAACCTGAAATGAAAAGCAGAAATGTTGCAATGATTACCATAACAACGGCAACGAAAAACCATAACATAGATTCAAGCGGAGATTGAACCATAACGGCAATCATATAAGCGCCGACTAAAATTACAAAGCCTGTCAGAGCAAAAATCCAGTTTGCCTTCGGCGCTTTTTCGCCCGCACTTTCACTTCTCAAAAGTTCAATTGGCTCGGATGATTTTATCTGCCTTAAGGTGTTTATTAAAAGAAAAAGGAAAATTGCCGCAAAAACGATAACGGTGTATTTAACCGACGTCCACTCTATATTGAGCGCAAAATTATTTTCGGCGTGCAGAACCTTAATCATTGCAAGCTCGGCAAGCTTTGAAAAAAGAATTCCGCAGAAAAGTCCGCTGACAATTGAAATAAGCGAAACCACGATACTTTCCCACACAAGAACTCTGCCCAAATTCCATTTTCCCATACCGAGAATGTTATATAAACCAAATTCCTTTTTTCTTCGCCTGATTAAAAACGAATTGGTGTAAAACAAAAATATAAGCGAAAAAACGGCAATTACAATATAACCGAAGGTGAGCGTCTGCTGCATAATATTGCCGCCTGTTACATTGTCAAGCGCACTGCCGTTTGCAAGAAACGAGATGATATAAAACATCATAACCATACCTGCACTTGTTAAAATGTAAGGTAGGTAAAGGCGCTTGTTCTTTTTGATTGAATTTACCGCCAGACGGGGATAGAGATATTTTGTCATCGTCTGTCACCGCCTGTTGCAAGAAGTGTTAAGGTATCGGAAATTTTCTGATACATCTGCTCATTTGTTGACGCACCGCGATAAATCTGATGAAACACCTCGCCGTCTTTAATAAAAAGCACTCTGCCTGCATGGCTTGCCGCTTTAACAGAATGTGTTACCATCAAAATGGTCTGCCCTATCTGATTGATTCTGCCGAACAGACCGAGCAGTTCATCAGACGCTTTTGAATCAAGTGCACCCGTAGGCTCATCGGCAAGAATGATTTTAGGATTTGTAATAAGTGCCCTTGCAACGGCGGCACGCTGCTTCTGACCGCCCGAAACCTCATAAGGATATTTTTTCAGCAAATCGGAAATGCCGAGCTGTGCTGCAATCGGTGCAATACGCTTTTTCATTTCACCGTATGAAGTGCCTGCAAGCACAAGCGGAAGATAGATATTATCCTCAATCGAAAATGTGTCAAGCAAATTAAAATCCTGAAACACAAAACCCAGATTATCACGGCGGAACGATGCAATTTTTGATTCTTTAATTCCTGCAAGTTCTTCGCCTGCAAGTTTAACGCTTCCGCTTGTCGGCTTGTCAAGTGCCGCTAAAATATTGAGAAGCGTTGTTTTACCGCTGCCCGACTCACCCATAATTGCCACATATTCGCCCTCATCAACACTGAACGAAACATTTCTGAGCGCCTCAACCTTGTTTGAGCCGAAACGGGTTGTGTAAACCTTTCTGAGTGCATTAACCTCTAATATACTCATAAAAATTCCTCCTTTGTTCTGATGAGCCAATTATAGCAAAACAGAGAAATGCAATTCCATTGATTTGTCTTACATTTCTCTGATTATTTCTTACATTTTTGTAAGCAGTTAAATAACGGGAGGGCACGGAGACCATTCTTACGGGTCGATGAGGGCATCGACCCCTACAATTATTACCACAATTTAATTACAATAACGTACTCGTAGGGCGGGGTGCCCTCACCCCGCCGCTATATCATTAATAATCACTCAACACCGAGTGCGATATGATTCAAATCTATTTTGATTACAGTGCCTGCCTCGGGTGATGATTCTGCCTTAATAGTATGCCCGAGATTCTGACATACTCTTTTACAAAGATAAAGACCGATACCCGTTGCCTTTTTGTCTGCCCTGCCGTTATAGCCCGTAAAGCCCTTTTCAAAAATACGGGGCAAATCCTCAGGTGCAATGCCGATACCTGTATCACGAATGCAAAGCACCCTTCCGTTTTCGGTATAAATCGAAATTGTGCCTGAATTTGTATATTTAAGTGCATTTGAAAGCACCTGTTCAATTACAAACGCAAGCCACTTTTCGTCTGTTAAAACAAAAACATTAAGCGGCTGATAATCAAGGCTTATTCTTTTTCTTATAAACTGAGATGAAAACCGCTTAACAGATGCTTTTACAATATCATCAAGCGCACTTTCCTTGATAACATAATCTGTATAATCACTGTCAAGGCGCAGAAAAACAAGCGCCATTTCAACATACTGTTCTATTCTGAACAGTTCTTCGCTGAGAATTCTCGCCGTCTCTCCCGTTTCATTCTGCAAAGTAAGCCTTGCAGAGGCAATCGGCGTTTTAATCTGATGCACCCACGCAGTATAATAATCAATCATATCTGAGCGTTTCATATCATAATCAGTGCTTTTTCTTTTTGCCTCACTTTCAAGCAAAGTGATAATATTCTGATAATCTTCATCACTCTGCGTGATTATTTCGGGCAGATTTTCAGTAATATTTTCAGTCATCTGCTGAATTTTAACAAGTCTTTTATGCCTGTCATACGCTTTTTTATAATCAAAATAAAACAGCACTGCACCGAGAAACGCACAGATTAAGGCAGGGTAAATCACTGCCTTTAAAGTAATTTTATACAAAGCAAACACGCACAGAAAAACAAGTACAAAAACAAGAAAAGTTATTATTTCAATTCTGCGCTGTTTAAAATAGGAAAGAAAAAATTTCAAATTATCACCCACAATTTCAAATTCAATATGACGGGCGGATAATTTCCGCCCCTACGAAGTAATAATGTAGCCGACGCCGAATTTTGTTGTTATGAAATCGGAAAGCCCTGCCGAATCAAGTTTTTTGCGGAGTCTGCTGACATTCACGGTAAGTGTATTTTCATCAACAAAACTGTCTGTTTCCCACAGTTTTTCCATCAGCGTATCACGTGATATAATTTTATTTTTATTCTCCATAAGAATATGAAGAATGGTATATTCATTTTTGGTAAGCGGTATTTTTTCGCCATTATATGTCATCGTGCCGTCTGAAACATTAAGCATAGCGCCGCGATGCTCAAGAACAGGTACGGCGGAAGAAAAATCATAGGTTCTTCGCAGTAATGCCTGAACCTTGGCAATCAACACATTTTTATCAAAAGGCTTTGCGATAAAATCATCTGCGCCCATATTCATTGCCATAATTATATTCATATTATCTGCGGCAGACGAAATAAAAATAATAGGCACTTTTGAAGCCCTGCGTATTTCACTGCACCAGTGATAGCCATTAAAAAACGGAAGTGAAATGTCAAGCAGAATCAGATGCGGGTCATACTGAGAAAATTCAGAAAGCACATTTTTAAAATCAAAAACGCATTTTGTTTCAATCCCCCACGACTGAAGCCCTTTTTCAATTCCGTTTGCAATACCCGTATCATCTTCAACAATCAGAATTCTGTACATACCGTTCACCTCTTAGTCATTTTATCATATATTTATGAACAAAAAAAGACTCCGATCTGCAAAAACAAATCGGAATCCGAAAAATTTACATTTTTATAAAGATTAGTTGTTAATTAACTTATCTTCTTCATTGTTCCAACTGTAAAGTTTACGAACTTCCTCGCCAACCTTTTCAGCAGGATGCTCGGCAGCAAGTTTTCTCATAGCCTTGAAGTGAACCTGTCTGCCTGCAGGGCTCATATCAAGAAGGAATTCTTTTGCGAATGAACCGTCCTGAATATCGGAAAGAACTTTCTTCATAGCCTTCTTTGTATCTTCTGTAATAATCTTAGGACCTGTGATATAATCGCCGTATTCAGCAGTGTTTGAAATAGAATATCTCATTCCTGCAAAACCTGACTGGTAAATAAGGTCAACAATAAGTTTCATTTCGTGAATACACTCAAAGTAAGCGTTTCTCGGGTCATAGCCTGCCTCACAGAGTGTTTCAAAACCTGCCTGCATAAGAGCGCATACGCCGCCGCAGAGAACTGCCTGCTCACCGAAGAGGTCTGTTTCTGTTTCTGTTCTGAAGGTTGTTTCAAGAACGCCTGCACGTGCGCCGCCGATACCGAGTGCATAAGCAAGTGCAAGATCAAGAGCGTGACCTGATGCATCCTGCTCAACAGCAACAAGGCAAGGAACGCCTTTGCCTGCCTGATACTCTGAACGAACTGTGTGACCAGGACCCTTAGGAGCGATCATAGTAACGTCAACATACTTAGGAGGCTTGATTGTACCGAAGTGAATGTTGAAGCCGTGAGCAAACATAAGCATATTGCCCTCAACAAGGTTCGGCTCGATTTCATTTTTATAAACGTCTGCCTGAAGTTCATCATTGATAAGAATCATAATGATGTCTGCCTTTTTAGCAGCCTCGGCAGTTGTGTAAACCTCAAAGCCCTGAGCCTCTGCCTTTGCCCATGATTTGCTGCCTTCATATAAACCGATAATTACGTGGCAGCCTGATTCTTTAAGGTTAAGTGCGTGTGCATGTCCCTGTGAACCGTAACCGATTACGGCAATGGTTTTACCCTCAAGGTAATCAAGGTTACAGTCTGACTGATAATAAATCTTTGCGTCTGACATATTCTTTTCCTCCGAATATAAATTTTTATTTTCCCGATTGAGTTGTATGATAACCCGTTCGGTTTTTTAACAATTTCTATTATAGACTGTATGTTGTCCAATGTCAATAGCGAACAGCAAATTTTTTAAATAATGTTTGCAGTTCAATGCAGATTATAATCGTTCCATAGCGTGAATGATGTGAAGTCGCATGGCAGTGCGTGCACCCTCGGGGTTGCGCTTTTTAAGAAATTCCATAATCAGTCTGTCATCCTTCAGATTATCGTCACTGACGTCCTGATCTTTGGTAAGAACAACAACGCCTTTTTTAATTGCATTAAAGATAATCGGCATAAACTGCTTAACAAATGAATTATGCGTGGCATTTGCAATACTTTCGTGAAACTTCTGCTCCTCAGCAGTTCTGTCTTCCCCGCTGAGTATCTTTTTTTCAACCGCTTCACCATATTTACAGATAATTTCAATTTCCTCGTCTGTTGCCCTTTCTGCGGCATAATACGCACAGTCGGGCTCAAACATAAGGCGCATTTCAAACAAATCATCAAGCCCCGAAGCAATATCACCGAAATCGCCTGAGTTTATAATAGTATTGGCAGTAACGAATGTGCCCTTGCCTCTTTTTATTTCAAGAATTCCGCTTGTAGTAAGAATTTTGACTGCCTCGCGAAGTGTGGAACGGCTTACGCCGAGTTCCTGTGCCAAATCGTTTTCATTAGGCAGTTTATCACCCACGGCAAATCGACCATCAACCTCTATCATCTCAGTAATACGCTGGGCAATACTGTCAGCCAGCATTTCTGTTTTTTTCAATCCGACCACCTCTTGCTGTTATCATATCATACAACACTGCGAAATGTCAATACGTTGTCAGACATCTTACAACTAAAATATACAAATTACGCCCTGAATTACTGCCATTTAATATGTATTTTACATAATTATTTTCATTATACTTGAAAATAAATTGATTTAGCAGTAAAATTAGGCTATATTATTAATAAGAGGTACAAAAATGAACACGGCAACAAGATTAAGATACTATATTGAATCACTTTGCATATATGATTTAAAAAACGATGAAGTAATTTCAAGCCTGCTTGATTTGCTCAAAAACACTAAAAATGAAAATGTGCTCAGCAAACAGAGCATTTTCTTTAACAATGTTTCGGCACACGATTCTCTCAAATCATATATTTCAAAATTAATTCTTACGGATGACAACGTTTTCACCAAAACATCTGCCTGCGGCAAAACCGACAAACTTTCGGATTTTGTTATCAGCGGTGTAAAAAGCGACCTTATGAAACTGGAGGCTATTGCAAACGTAAAACCGGAAGATATTTTCCAGGACGTCTCAGACAATGATATACGCGATATACTCTCAACTATGCCCAAATGGGAAACGGGCAAAGCCGTAAAGCCACTTGATAAACACTGGGAAAATCAGATTGATGAACTTTCTGAATTTCACAAAGAAAACGGCTACGGAATGTTTGCAAAATATATTGCGTTTACATGGCGGAATCACAGTCTTTTTCCTATCGCAGGCACAGACAGCATCAAACTTTCCGACCTGAAAAGCTACGAAATTCCGCGTCAGAAAGTAGTTGATAATACCGAAAGTTTTGTAAACGGCTACCCTGCCAACAACGTTTTGCTTTACGGTGACAGGGGCACCGGAAAAAGTTCAACCGTACACGCAGTTTTAAATGAATATGCAAAATCGGGACTTCGTATGATTGAAATTTCAAAAAACGACATCACCGACCTTACGATGATACGGGAACTGATTGCTGACAGCCCGATGAAATTCATTATTTTCATTGATGATTTATGTTTCGATTCGCACGAAGACTCATTCGGCGCACTGAAAGCCGCACTTGAGGGCAGTCTTTCAGGTAAAAGGGCAAACACGCTGATTTATGCAACTTCAAACAGGCGCCACCTGATTAAAGAAAGTTTTTCAGACAGAGAAAACGATATCAACAAAAACGATATCATGCAGGAACAACTCAGCCTTTCGGACAGGTTCGGTCTTTCGATTACTTTCGTAAACCCAAGCAAAAACGACTATCTTGACATTGTTGCAAAACTAGCCGAGGACAGAAACATTGATGTTGATAAAGAAAAACTGTTTCTTGTAGCAGAGCAGTGGGCATCTAAAAAAGGCGGAAGATCGCCGAGATGCGCACGTCAATTTATTGATTTTGTAGAGAGTGCCGAGAAACGGAGCAAAAAATGGTAAAAAAATATTAAAACTTTTTTCATAATTTTTACCGTTTGTTTACCGAAACATAAAATTATGAACAAATATAAATGATAAAATCACACTATCAAATAAAAAGGAGAATACATATGAGCCACAAAATACTTGTTGTAGATGACGACCTTAATATATGCGAACTTTTAAAACTGTATCTCGAAAATGACGGATATACAGTAATTACCGCTAACGACGGCAAGGCAGCCGTTGACGCATTTGAGGCAAAGTCCCCAGACCTTGTTCTGCTTGATATTATGCTACCGAAGATGGACGGCTGGCAGGTTTGCCGTGAAATACGTAAAACTTCTTCAGCACCAATCATTATGCTCACTGCAAAGGGCGAAACATTTGACAAGGTGCTGGGACTTGAACTCGGTGCAGACGACTATGTAACAAAGCCGTTTGAAGCAAAAGAGGTTATGGCAAGGGTTAAAGCCGTTCTGAGAAGAACAAAAGGCGACGGCGATGATAATACAAATGAAAAGAAAACCGTTGTTTACGACAATCTTGAAATCAATATTGTAAACTATGAACTTAAGGTTAAAGGCGTTGCTGTGGACACGCCGCCGAAAGAACTTGAACTTATTTACCACTTTGCATCAAACCCAAACAGAGTTTACACCAGAGATCAACTGCTTGACGAAGTATGGGGATTTGATTATTACGGCGATTCAAGAACGGTTGACGTTCACGTTAAAAGACTTCGTGAAAAATTAGAAGGCGTTTCGGACAAATGGGCATTAAAAACCGTTTGGGGCGTTGGATATAAATTTGAAACCAAGGAATAATTTTAATGTCGTTTAACAATAAAATTCAGACACTTATCCATAAAATAGAAAAGAAACTGCCGTTTAACAAAAGTATTTTTACAAAATACTTTACCTTGTTTGCAATCATATTTTTGATTACACTTACCCTGCTTGGCAGTTCGGTGTTTATTCTTGTAAACAACTATGCGTCAGATGAGCGCACAAATCTGCTTAAGCAGAATACGGCGTCAATTTCGAGCACAATTTCAAGCACGCTGATAATGCAGGATATGAACTATAATTACAGTATGGAAAAAGCGCTTATCTGCGAAACACTTGCAACTGTATCGCAATCCATTGATGCAGATATTTTTGTGTGCGATGTCGGCGGAAACATCATAATGTGCAAGGAAAAGGCAAGTTCAAGCCACATTTACGGTGAATTTCCCGAGTGTACGCGGCACGATAAAATGATTATGAGCAACCATGTGCTTTCAGCCGTATACGAACACGGCAGCATTGTTGACAAAGCGATGCTTTTCGGCACAAAATATTTTATAGTCGGCTGCCCTATATACTCCGACGGTGATATCATCGGTTCTGTTTTTGCACTTACAAACACAGGAACACAATCACTGACAATCGGTTATATAAGATTATTTTTGATTTCCGCATTTTTCAGCCTTATTTTTGCATTTGTTTGTATATACTATCTAACAAAGAATATGGTAACGCCTCTGAGGCAAATGAGCAATGCCGCAAAAAAATTTGCAGTCGGTGATTTTTCGTACAGGGTTAAAATTCAGAGTGAAGACGAACTGGCCGATCTCGGAAAAGCATTTAACGATATGGCAAATTCACTTGACGTACTGGAAAGTTCAAGACGAAGTTTCGTTTCTAATGTTTCGCACGAACTGAAAACACCGATGACTTCCATTTCAGGATTTATTGACGGTATACTTGACGGTACTATTCCAAAAGAAAAAGAAGAATACTATCTTGGCATAGTAAGCGGAGAGGTGAAAAGGCTTTCGAGACTTGTTGTTTCTATGCTGAATATGAGCAAAATCGAAAGCGGCGACCTTGAAATGAAACCGTCAAATTACGAAATAACAGATCAGATTATCCATATTCTTTTAACATTTGAGCAAAAAATCGAAAGTAAGAATATAGAAATCAGAGGTCTTGAAAACTTACAGCCGACATATATTGTTGCCGACCCGGATATGATTTATCAGGCAATCTACAATCTGTTTGACAATGCCGTTAAATTCACAAACGACGGCGGATATATTGAAGTTAAACTGACTGATAACGGTTCACTGATTGAAATCAGTATCGAAAACAGCGGAACAGGCATAAAGGCTGAAGAACTTTCAAAAGTATTTGAGCGTTTTTACAAAGTAGATAAAAGCAGAAGTCTTGACGCAAAGGGCGCAGGACTTGGGCTTTACATTGTAAAACTGATGATAGAAATGCACGGCGGAAAGGTTTTCGCCGAGAGTGACAGTGAAAATATGGCAAAGTTCACATTTACACTTCCAAAACAATACAGTCCTATATATAAAAAGGAGTTAAAATAATGAACGAATTTGATGAAGAAAAAATAAACGAAGAACCACTTTCAGGCAATCAGCCTGAAAGCAGTGCAGGTACGGAAAACAATTCTGCCCCTACAGAAGAAAACCCGACGTATCATTACGCTTACAGAAAGCCTGATGAACAACCGAAAAATGATTACAACACGAGTAATAATTATAATCAAAACACTGCTTATAATCAAAACAACAGTTATAATCCCAATCAGAATTACAGTCCATATGCAAATCAGTCATACTACACTCCGCCGTCAGGCAATACACAGCAGACTGTTGTAACAGATGAAAAACCTAAAAAAGAAAAAAACAAAGTAATTATCGGCATTGTAATTGCACTTGCTATCTGCCTCATTGCAGCAATTGTGGGTATCGCTGCATCAATCGGCAGTAAGGATTCAACCGATGAAAAAGAAACAAAACCGAATTCATCTGCACAGGTTGAAACAAACGATCAGGGCGATGTTGCAAAAACCGATAAGGACGGTAATTTCACCGTAGCAGGCATTGCCGAAAAATGCATCGATTCCTGCGTTGGCATCACTGTTTACACAGAGGCAAGCAACTACAGCAATTTCTACAGTTACGGTTTTGACAGAAACAATTCCGCACAAAGTGGTGAAGAAGTAAAATCAGGCGAAGGTTCGGGCATATTTATGCTTGAGGATAACGGCAGAACCTACATTCTCACCTGTGCTCATGTTATCAGCAACGGCACAAGTTTTACAGTAACAACAAACGACGGCAAAGAGCACAAAGCATCAATGGTTGCATTTGATTCACAAACCGACATTGGTGTGCTTGTGATTAACGAAACAGGATTTCAGATTGCCGAATTTGCTGATTCATCATCAACAGTTCTCGGCGAGCAGGTTGTTGCAATCGGATGCCCAGGCGGTCTTGAATTTATGAACAGCGTTACAAGCGGATATGTTTCTGCACTTGCAAGACCTATAAGTTCAAGCATCGGCTACAACACCGACTGTATTCAGATTGATGCTGCCATCAACCCCGGAAACAGCGGCGGCGCACTGTTTAATATGCAGGGTCAGGTAATCGGTGTGAACTCATCAAAAATTGCCGCAACAGAATATGAAGGCATCGGCTTTGCAGTTCCGAGCAACACGGCAGTTGCAACTGCAAACAGCCTTATCAAATCAGGCTATGTAGAAGGCAGAGCAAAACTCGGCATAACTTATAAAAATATCACAACTTATCAGAATGCATCTTCAATTCTTGATGCACTTGACAAACTGGGTTACAAAGATGCTGAAGGTACAATGGTTATCAATGAAATTACCGATAATTCAGACCTTAAAAACAAAGATATTCGTGAATACGATATGATTGTTGCCGCAAACGGCGAAACGATGACATCAACAGACATTATCACGTCAATTCTTTCAAGCAGCAAGCCGGGTGACAAGATTACACTCACTATTGCAAGAATTGAAAATAATCAGATTGACACATTTGATGTTGAATGCACACTGATTGAATCAAAGGGTTAATAAAACTCATCCAATATTTTCCAATAATCATTTCACTGCGATTTTCAAAAAATTATAGTGAGGTGATATAATGAACAGAGAGGAATTACCGCTCAGTTTTGTAATGAATTTGGCGCAGAATGAGGATGCACTGAAACAATACGAATCAAAATCAAAGGCAGAAAAAGCCAAAATAATAAACAAAACACACAATATAAAATCACGCAGTGAAATGAAAAGTTTTGTAAACGGACTTTCAGCACAAAGTGAAAGCAATGAAAAAGCGCAGGAGTTTTAAAACTCCTGCGTTCTTTTGTTAATTTATAAAAAGTCAAATTGTACATTACTAAAATTAAAACATTTTCTGCCTGATAAATTCAAGCGTTGCTTTTTTTGACGCCTTAAATCCTTTTTTTATAAAACCATGATCACCATGAACCTCTTTTAAAGTACAGTCGGGATAAAGACTGCACGCCTTTCTTGAATAGTCAATATTTACCAGACTGTCTTCCAATCCGTGCACAATAAGAACAGGCTTTTTAAATGTGCATATCTCTTTAAAAGGGTCAAGCGCCTTCACATCATCGGCATATTTTCGGCTTAATTTAACAAAGATTGCATAAAATTCATCGGGAATATCATCAGGATTGAACTTTGCTGAAATCATATGGCCGCGTCTTGCATCATCGGGAATACAAAGTGCAGGGTAATATAAAAACAGACTTTCGATATCCTGCTCATACTCTGCTGCCGTAAGTGCAGAAACAAGACCGCCCTGACTGCAGCCTGCAAGTGAAATATGATTGCCGTCAACATAATCAAGATGTTTAACATAATGAAGCACGTCAACAAGATTTGCTTTTTCCGTAACAACACTCATTCCTGTGCTTTTTCCGCTGCTTATACCGCTGCCGGACATACAAAAATCATAAAGTACTGCTACATATCCTGCATCAACAAACTGTTTTGCATATCCGAAAGTTATAAGCATATTGCTTGCAAAGCCATGGCTTACTATAACTGCTTTGCATGGAAAAACTGCATCAGAGGGTTTTAAAATAATACCTCTTAATGTTTCTCCGTGACTGTATAGTTCAAATAGTTTAATTTTCATAATTTGATCCTCTGATTCCTTTTATAATAAAAATTTTATCATATCATATAGCAAATTACAATAAAAAGATATAAAAATTACGCTTTACCTTATCAGATATTAATGATATAATAAAAGCAGAAAATTAAAAGGGGCGTATTTATGGAAGCAGCAGTTAAGACGAAAGAAAAAAAGAAAGAGGATGCGGACAAAGTGATTGGAATTATTTTGGCAGTAATCATTGCCATTGCAATAGTTGCCGTGATTTTTATCAGCGTTGTTACAAGGCAGCAGAAGGACACTGATGAAAATCTTGTTGCCGTAGGCGGAATGGTTTACTCCGACACTGTAGAATATAAGAGCGAGGCATCCGATAAACTTGATAAAAACCCTGTTATGAAATTAATGGAAATGATTTGGTATTTCTGCGCTCAGGGTGATGCCAAAAAGCACGAATCACAAACGCCGCCCGAAGTCGAAATGATTAAAGATGTGCCTTACATAGATGACGGAAATATATATCATAAACTTGATGTTTTTTATCCAAAGGGCACTGCTGCTACCGAAAAACTGCCTGTGATTATTGACATTCACGGCGGCGGCTGGATGTATGCTACCAAAGACCTGAACGAATACTACTGCCGTGCGATTGCAAACAGAGGCTTTGTCGTTTTCAGCATCAGTTATAGGCTTGCACCCGATGTTATAGTTCCCGAACAACTTCAGGACTGTATGACGGCGCTGAAATGGATAAACGATAATATGGCCGATTATCCTTGCAACACTGACAGCATTATGCTGACGGGTGATTCGGCAGGCGGTCAACTTTCCTTCTACTCGGCAGTTCTTATGCAAAGTGAAGAATTAAGAGAAAAATTCAATGTAGATGATGCAGGACTTGATATTGACGCATTGCTGCTCACCTCCCCCGTTGCTTATATGAAAAACGGCGGACCGCTGAGCATTTACACAAAAATTCTTTGGGGCGAGGATTACAAAGACAGAGAAACATATAATTTTATGGATGCAGATGAAATCGTTGATTTTGCAGAAATTCCGCCCACATATCTTATCACAAGCAGCGGAGACTCGCTTGCAAATAAACAAACGCACAAACTTGCTGAACTGCTTGAAAGCAAAGGTGTGCAAACAGTCATTCGTGACTACGATGCGGTAGACGGCAAGAAACTGCCGCACGTTTTCAGCGTACTTTTCCCGTTTGATGAAATCAGCGTTCAAACAATTAACGATGCGACAAACTTTTACAGAGAAATAATTGCAGAAGAAGAAACTGTTAATAAGTAAAACACACAAAGGTTAAGCACCGCAGAAATGTAAAATTTTTGCGGTGCTTTTATTACATAATTACAAAACCGATACAGTAGGGCGGGGTGCCCTACAACAATTTAATTACCAATATAATTTCTGAACTATTTCATTATAATCAATCCTGCACAAGAAAAATAATATAAAAAATAAACGCAACAGCAACGGCAAATATCAGCATAAACCGCACCTCAAAACTATTATGATTATAGTATAGCGAAATTCTCGCTAAAAATAAATAGCGAATTATTCGCTAAGATATAATACCTTTGAAGTGTTTTATATGTATAAAAGAATCCGCAATCTGCGTGAAGACAACGATTTAAAACAGCGTGAACTTGCAGAAATACTGAATTGCTCGCAACGCATATACAGTAATTATGAGCGGGGCGACGTTGACATTCCCACCGATATACTGATTAAACTTGCCGATTATTACGATGTTTCGGCAGATTACATTTTGGGCAGAACAGATAACCCTAAAACACAACATTAATATTTAAACAAAAGTGGCAGGAATTCGATATTCCCGCCACTTTAATTATACTTTGGTGTGTCGGGAACGCCACAACCTACTTTTTCTTCAGCGTTCTCAATTTATATCCTATAAATACCATAAGTGCGGGGAACGCAATTGAGAAAATAAAATTAAGAAGACTGCACCAACCGCCCTGTTCATAATGAAAAAGTGCATCAAACGGTGCATCGTATCCACCGCCTATCATAATATAATTGGAGAAATTAATAATACCTGTAGGCATCGGCAATCCGAAAATATTGACAACGCCGCCAAAACAAAACTGAATAAAAAGTATGATTATACCGATTTTACTTTCCTTCAAATCTGAAAATCTGCCGAATAAAAGGCAGAAAAGTGCAAACGAAAAATAACAAAACAGACGTGCAAGTTCATTTCTTGTAAGACCTGTTATAAAATCAAAATCTGCCATTAAATAAGCAATATAACTTATGCATACCGACGACCAGTAAATAAAAAACGGCTTTAAATTATTTAAAACTTTTTTCATATTCTGCACTCCCCTGTTAATTCATTAATTTTTATTTAAACGGGCAATTTTTTCTATCTTTTTGTCATCAAAAATATTATGCAGACCTTCCCAAGTCAACTGCCTTTTTTCAAACCAGAGTCCGCCGAACTTACCGCGAAGTTTATTCGGCACAGCCATCGCGGGTTTTGCATAACCCCAATTGTTTTTATCAAGCAGTTTATAGTAATCACCGAGTTTTCTGCTGATTTGAGCATAACTTGTTTTACCGAGCCACGCAGTTTCACAAGCAGCCGCAAGACGGGGAAACATCATAATATCAGCCTTTTTCATATCGGCAACATATTCGCACCAAAGCGGCGTTTCAATGCCAAGGCAGTTACCCTGCTGAATTTTATGATCGGCCGTATCTTTAAGCGAAATATAACCATAAGGCAAATCAATGTAATATGCTTTAGTACTTGTATCAATAAACGGTCTGCCGCCGATTTTATCATCAGAGCCGCAAAGCGTAAATCCCAAATCTTCATCAAGCAGTGCACTGTCTTCCAGATCCCAACTCCACATAAACACC
This sequence comes from Eubacterium sp., assembly GCA_014465955.1. GTDB lineage: Bacteria > Bacillota > Clostridia > Oscillospirales > Acutalibacteraceae > Eubacterium_R. Next base: position 37,369 of record JACTVT010000005.1, read on the forward strand.
TGCCTGCCATGTTCTTTGCAATAGTTTTTAACCGTGTTCATGAACCAACACTGAAGTTCATCGGAATTTTTTGCACCGACCTCTTTTGCTCTTTTCTGACAATTCGGGCAAAGATTCCAACGGTGTTTCGGCACTTCGTCGCCGCCGATATGTATATATTTATCGGGAAACATTTCAAACAATTCATCAAGCACATCATAAACAAACTGCATCGTTTTTTCTTTACCGACACAAAGCACATCGTGCTTAACGCCCCAATGTGTAGCAACGGGCAAATCACGTGGGAAACATGTTAAATCATTATATGCGGCAATAGCGGCACGACAATGACCCGGAATATCAAACTCAGGCATAACCTTTATGTTAAATTTATGCGCGTAGTCCACAATTTCCTTAATATCCTGCTTCGTATAATATCCGCCGTGCGGCTTATTATTAAAATTCGTGCACGCTCTTTTTGAACCGATTTCGGTTAAAAGCGGATATTTATCAATCTGCACACGAAAACCCTGATCTTCAGTCAGATGAAAATGAAAAAAGTTCAGTTTATGAAACGCCATTTTGCGAATAAACAGTTTAACATCACTGACTGAATAAAAATACCTGCCGACATCAAGCATAAACCCACGGATTTTATACCTCGGTTCATCATAAATATAAAGTGTCGGAATGTTAAAATCAGTGAGTGTAAAAATCTGTTTCAGCGTCTGCAATGCATACAACTGCCCTGCCATACCGCTTGACGATATCTCAATTTTTTCACCTGTTTTTATTATATACGCCTCATCTGCGAGCGTATCATCTGTTTTGAAAACAATGTTTTCATTGCCTGTTTCAAGTGCACAATACTTGGTAAAATCTTCAATAACTTCGGCAGACAAAAGATTGCTGCCAAGTGCAATACTGTTAAATTTAAATTTTTCACTGCCGATAACTTCAATTTTTTCGGGCTGAGGGAACAAATTAATCATCACTATCACCACTCTTAACATATCATAAAAAAGAAAAATAATCAAGAAAAGTATTGATTCAAACCTTATATTTAAGTAAAATAAATTCAGGAGGTAAACTTTTATGAAAAGATTTAAAAGCATAATTTCTGTTTTGCTGACATTAATAATGATGTTTGCATTTACAATTCCTGCATTTGCAGATGAAACAGGAGATTCAAAAATGGAACTGAAATTCAATTCTGACGGTAAATTTAAAATCCTTGCTATTGCCGATGCACAGGACACGGACACACCGCAGAAAGAAACTATTGATATGCTGACAAATGCACTTGATGAAGCAAATCCCGACCTTGTAGTATTTCTCGGCGACAACATTGCAGGCTGGTGGAAAGGCGTTGACAAAGCAAAAACCGAGCAGGCTATTGCCAATATCATTGAGCCTGTTGACGAACGTGGAATACCGTTTGCAATCGTTTTCGGAAATCACGACCACGAGGGCCTTTGTGACGATAACAACAAAATGGCCGAAGAAGAAGCAAAAGCATTCCAACTTGCCTGCTATCAGAAATACAAAACCTGCCTTGCCGTTGCAGGTGAGGATATGACAGGCTACTGCAACTACAATCTTACGATAAAATCAAGCACAAGTGACAAAGATATATTCAACCTCTGGCTTATGGATTCAAACCCGTATGCAGAAGAGGGCGGCTACGGCTATGTACAGCCCGACCAGACAGAATGGTACATAAGAAAATCCAACGAACTCAAAGAGCAGAACGGCGGAACTCCGCTGCCTTCACTTTTGTTCCAGCACATTCCCGTTCCCGAAGTTTATGAACTTGCCGATGAACTTGACAAAAAAGAAAAAGGTGCAGTCAAAGGTCAGACGGCACTTACAAACAAAAAATATTATAAAACAAATGATAAAGTAACGCAGGGCGGTTTTGAAGAAGGTCCGTGCAGTGCAGGCGTTGCACATAATCAGTTTGAAACATGGAAACAGCAGGGTGACATTATCGGTGCATTTTTCGGTCACGACCACCCGAATGATTATCTCGGCACAATTGACGGAATTCAACTTTGCGCCGTGCCTGCAACAGGTTACTACAGTTATGGCTGGAATCACGGTGCAAGAACAATCACGCTTGACGAAAACGACCTTTCAACATTTGAAACCACGCTTTACCACAATGATGATTTGCTTGATTACAAAGTAACACCGGCTTATAAAGCAAAACACGGTTATATTGAATACAAAAATGTATTTATTCCCGCCGTTTCAGGCACAGCTGCAGGCGTTGCAGTTATTGCAGGTATCATCACAGCAGTTATAAAAATCAGGAAAAAGAAAAAATAAAACATAAAATGGGCACCTCGGAATCTGACCTTCCGAGGTGCTCTTGATTTAAGGATTATTATTTATTAAATCTGTCCATCGCTGGAGAATTCATAGCGTGATTCAAAACGTGAATTGCCGTCTGCTGAAGTTCTGCAAGAGTAATGCCGCCATTTTCAAATGATTTTTTAACCGTTCCGTCAGGCTTATGTTTACCTACTCTGCCTCCGCCCGGCATAAGCACATCAATTCCGCCGCGGATACGGTAAGCATTATCTGTAACATTGGCAAATTCGGGGCTTTTACCTTTCTGCATCCACCAATCGGTAATAACAACGCCGTCATACCCCCACTCCTGCCTTAAAACAGTTGTGCAGAGTTCGTAATTATAATGACTGTAAACCGAATTGATTTTATTGTACGAAGTCATAATTGACTTAGGCTTACCCTCTTTTACACAGATTTCAAAGCCTTTGAGGTAAATTTCTCTAAGCGCTCTTTCGGAAACACGGGAGTCATTTTTATTTCTTCTGTACTCCTGATTATTGCAGGCAAAATGCTTCGGGCACGCCGAAACACCTGTTTTCTGAATACCTCTTACTGCCGCAGCAGCAATTTTACCAGTAACTACAGGATCTTCCGAATAATATTCAAAATTACGGCCGCAAAGCACACTTCTGTGTATATTCATACCGGGAGCAAGCAGCATATCGGTGCCCTTATCCACCATTTCACTGCTGATTGCAGAATAAACACGGCAAACCGTATCTTCGTTAAAAGTAGATGCAAGCAGTGTGCCGATAGGAATAAGCGAACAGGTAGCATAAAGCCTAATACCCGACGGACCGTCAGTTGTCGTAACGGCAGGAACACCCTTATCACGAAGTGACGGCAGAACACCGCCGAAAGTGCCTGCGTTGCCGCTGACACCGAGCGGACTGTTCATAATATAATCGCCTCGGCTGATTGCCTCCAGTTCATCAAAATCAAGTTGGGCAACAAACTGTTCCATAGTAGATTTGCCGTTTTTAACATCAACAAGTTTAATACCCTTATCTCCTGTCTGCGCAATTTCAGCAGGCAGATTTTTTGTAATAACAGTCTTTAAATCAGTAACCTTTGCAGGCGCCTGCGTTTTTGCCAGAATATATCCGTCAATCGTACTTACAGCCTTAAAAATATCAAAAGGCAACTGCGGAGCAAGCACCTGTGTATGTTCCGAAACAATTTTATTTTCTTCTGACTTGAAACTGAATACAGACACTGCAGAGCGAACACTGCTGCCTGCAAAGAATTCATACTTACCCTTCTGAATTACAAAGCAATAGGGATTTCCCGTCGCACCCTTTGAATCATAAGATGAAATATCTTTTTCGCTGACGGTAATTTCAATTTCTTCGCTTTCATTCGGTACAAGCACCGCCGTTTTCTTAAATGCAATCAATTCACGGGCAGGATTATCAATTGCTTTGCAGGGTTTTCTTACATAAAGCTGAAGCACCTCAGCGCCCGCACAACTGCCGATATTCTTTATACAGAATACAAAATGAATATCCTGTCCGGACTTTTCTGCTTTTTCACAGGTAATTTCAAAATCGGTATAGGACAAACCATAACCGAAAGGATATAGTACCCTATCCTTATAAAAAGTTTCAAAAAAGCGGTAACCCACATAAATATCTTCTTCATAATTATTATAATTTCTGCCGCCGAAACTGTTTGCAGACGGATAATCTTCATAATAACGGGAAATTGTATCCGTAAGTTTACCGCTCGGGCACACCTTACCCGAAAGCAAATCACAAACGGCGTTGCCGCTTTCCATACCTCCCTGCCAGACAATCATTGCAGCACTGATATTATAATTTTCGATAAACGAGAAATCCATCACACTGCCGATATTGAAAAGCAGAACTGTTTTTTCAAAATATTTTGTAACAAGGGTGAGCATTTTTTCCTCTTCGTCAGTTAGATAATAACTGCCTTTTTCAAGAGCATTTTCTCTGTCCTCACCCGATGATCTGCCGATAGTTACAACGGCAACATCTGATTTTTCACTTGCTGTTTTAACGATTTCATCTGTAAGCGGCATCTCTGGATAGCATCTTGGCCAATGACCCCAGAAACCGTGGTCAATCGGATTTGCTTTATCCCATTCGTAATATATATCCGTAAGTTCTTCGTTAAGATTTAAAGCATCGCAATTTCTTACACCGTCGGCAAGATTAACGGCATAAGGCTTGATTACTTCACCGCCAGAACCGTAGCCCGAATAAAACCAATCAACACTGCATATGCCGAAAAGCGACACGGCTGTACCGTTTTTCAGCGGCAGGGTACCGTCGTTTTCAAGCAGAACCGCACCTTCTGCGGCAGCCGCTCTTAAAAGTTCGGGCATACCGGGAGTGACTGTTTTATCAGAAACGTTTTTTTCGCCCTCTTCCTGCGAAAGCCCGTTAAAAAGTTTTGTGCCTGCTGCAACAATTTTACTGATTATGCTCATAATTTTTCACCTCTTAATTTCTTAAATTAAGTATAGCACACAAATATGACAATTGTAAATAATATTATATCATTTTAGATTCTTCTGTTCATCAGTAAAACCTAAAACATATTCAGGGCTGACATTGTAATATTCACACAGTTTAATAATATCATCAACATTAAATTTATATCTTTGATTTTCAAGATTAGCATAAGATGACCTCGAACGGTTCAGCACCTTTGCTATATCTGCCTGTTTTAAATCCCTGTCTTGCCGAAGTGCAATTAACTTATCAACATAATTCATAAATTAATAATACAATTTTTGCCGAAAAAACACGGATAATGTTTGTATTACAAACATTTGGCAGATATTGTTTGACAATAAAAGAATAAAATGTTAGAGTAAAATTATAATCTTTAATTTTTGTTTTCATAATCCCCCTATTAAAACAATTATTTTGATTATAAATAATTTAATAAGGAGGAGACTATGAAGCAAAATTTTGTTTATATGGTGAAAAACTGGGTTAAATGGGATAAAAAAAGCCTGATTTACTTTTTCATCAGAATACCTGCCATGGTTTTACAGCCCATTATTACGGCGTATATTCCGAAAGCAATGATTGACTGCATTAACGAAGGCGCAACAGTAGAAAGACTTACACTTGTGGTTGCATTATTAAGTGTGCTTGTAGCGCTTACGACATGGCTGACGCCGTTTATGCAGGAACTGCTGCTCGGAAGTGCAAGAATTATCCGTATGCGGTATGCCGTTATGGCATTCAACAAAAACCTTAACACATCTTACATAAACATAGAAAGTCTTGACGGCAGAGAAAAAAACAAACGTGCAATGGAATTTTACCGCGGCTACTATTCGTCATCGGCAGATTTTATTGAAACATGCAATCAGATGCTTGTATGCATCGTCGGCGTCATCACTTCGCTTGCACTTATCTACAAAATCAACATTTTTATGATTTTATTGATTCTTGCCACCTGTGCCGCTGAATTCTTTTTGCTTAAATATCTTAACAAAAAAGAAAAATGGGTAAAGGATTCACGCAGTAAAATTTTTGTAAAATTTGATTATTACTACAAACTGAGTAAAAATTTAACTGCGTCAAAGGATATACGCCTTTACGGTTTTACGGATTATTTCATTGCAGGAATCGCAAAACTGATTACCGGACTTGAAGATATTACAGCAAAATATATGCACCAAAGCGTTAGAGTCGGCAGTACAAGAGCATTGCTGAATCTTGCAAGAGAACTTGTTGCCTATGCATATCTTACATATCTCGTATGCAGAGGCAGGCTTTCCGTATCTGATTTTATTTTCTATTTCGGCATTATAACAGGCTTTTCAAACTGGATTGTTCAATTAGTTTATAATTATTCAAATATCGAACGCTGCTGCAATGACTGCCGGGGCTTCCGTGATTTTATTGAAAGCCCGGAGGAAAACAAAAACAAACCAAGCGTTGATTTTGACAACGTTCACTCTATTGAATTCAAAAATGTAAATTTCACCTATCCGAATGCAGAAAAAAGCACAATCAACAATATGTCTTTTAAAGTAAACAAAGGTGAAAACATTGCGATTGTAGGTGAAAACGGTGCAGGCAAAACAACGGCTATCAAACTGCTCTGCGGTCTTTACTACCCAACTGAAGGCGATATTCTGATTAACGGAAAAAGCAGTAAAAGTTTTTCGGCAGACAGTTATTTTGATTTATTTTCAGCCGTTTTTCAGGACTATAATTTTCTGCCGATGACCATTGCCGAAAACATCTGTGCAACAGGCAATTATGACCAAGAAAAGTTAAATTCGGCATTTGAAAAAGCAGGAATTACAGATAAAATCAACGCCCTGCCTGATAAAGAAAAATCATTTATGATTAAAGACGTTTATAAAAACGCAGTTGATTTTTCAGGCGGTGAAAAGCAAAAATTACTGCTTGCAAAAGCAATTTACAAAAATGCACCCGTGCTTATTCTTGACGAGCCGACCGCCGCATTAGATCCGATTTCAGAAAATGAACTTTACTTGAAATACAATGAAATGACAGACAACAAAATTTCATTTTTCATTTCTCACAGGCTGTCTTCAACCCGTTTCTGTGATAAAATCCTATTTATAAAAAACGGCACAATCGCTGAAAGCGGAACGCACGAAGAACTTATGGCGCTCAAAGGTGCGTATTACAGAATGTATCAAATCCAGAGTTACTATTATCAAGAGACAGGAGGCGATGCAGTATGAAAAAAATGAAATCCATTTTACTTGCATTCAAAGAAATGCACCGCCTTGAAAAAAGGCTGACTCCACTATCAGTAATTCTGGCGGCAGTTACGGCGGTTATGCCGTTTATCAACATCTGGTTCACTTCAAAAATTATTGATTTGCTTGACACAGGTGCCGATATGAAAGAACTTGCGCTTTATATCGGACTGGCTGTCGGTATAAACCTGATACTGTTTTTCCTCAGTTATTTTCTTAATGATATGTATTTTATGTATCGTTCACTGATGTATAACAAGGAACTGCAAAACATATCGGCAAAACTTTTTAAAACAGAATATCAAAAACTTGAAAACAGTGATTTTAAAGAACTTATTCACAAACATTCAGAGGCACAGGACAGAGTATTTTCTGCTTTTGTTCAGTTTTCATGGATGATGCGCGATTTTATTTCAGGAGCATTAACACTGATTATTTCAATTATTATCGTTATTCCGCTGTTTAAAATCGGATTTACCAAAACGGGCGAAACATATTTTGAAAAACCTGTATTTCTGCTGACAATTTTTGCTGCAATAGCAGTTATGGTAGTCATCATTCTTGTTGTTGCAATGAAAATGAACAAAGCATGGTTTAAAGCCTCTGACGAATATTCACGACTCGACAGAATTTTCTATTATTTTCTGAATATGTTTACAGACTACAACACCGGCAAAGAAATCAGGCTTTACAAGGAACAAAATCTGATTGAACACACGGCGACGGATATTCTTCTGACAGACGGTGAAAAACTGCTTAAAAAGGTTTCGCTGAATTCTGCAAAATCAAGTTCATTTGTTGCCATTCTCGGTGCGATAGTAGGTTTTGGGATTTACCTTTTCATCGGCGTTAAAGGTCTTTACGGACTGTTCGGAATAGGCTCACTGGTTCTTTATTGCGGTTCATTTATGCAGATTATAAACGGCATTATGAAAATGGCGGCAACCTTTGGAAAAACAGAAGAAATGGTACCGCTTGTCAATTATTATTTTGATATTATGAATACGAAAGACGAGATGGAGTACGGCGATAAGGTACTTGATACAACCGAATTTGAACTGGAATTTAAAAATGTTTCATTCAGATATCCAGACGCAGAAAATTATTCGCTGAGAAACATTAATATCAAAATCAAAAACGGAGAGCACCTTGCAGTTGTAGGCAGAAACGGAAGCGGCAAAACCACATTTATCAAACTGATGTGCAGGCTTTACGATGTAACAGACGGTGAAATTCTGATTAACGGAATAAATATTAAAGATTACACAAAAGAAAGCATTATTCAGTTATATTCCGTTGTTTTTCAGGATTTCAGAATATTCTCACTACCATTAAACGACAATGTATGTGCCGGAAAAGAACACGACAAAGATAAACTTTACAACTGTCTTGAACAGGCAAACATAAAGGAGCGTACAGAAAGTCTGCCTAATAAAGATAATACAATTCTTTATAAGGATATGGATAAAGCAGGCGTTGAAATATCAGGCGGTGAAGCACAGAAATTAGCACTTGCCCGAGCGCTTTACAAGGACAGCCCTGTTGTTATTCTTGATGAACCGACAGCCTCACTTGACCCGATTGCAGAAAACGAAATCTACAGCCGTTTCAATTCATTTACCCAAAACAAAACGGCAATATATATTTCACACAGGTTATCGAGTTGTGTATTCTGCAACAGAATTGCGGTGTTTGACAAGGCTGAACTTGTTGAAACAGGCACGCACAATGAATTGCTGAATAATAGCGGCAAATATTCCGAATTATGGAATGCGCAGGCGCAGTATTATTTAAATTAAAGCACAAAAAACGGGTCGGTTAAACCGACCCGTAATTTTTTTACATTACATCACAATAAAACCTATCTTCTTTCCATTTCAAAAAATTGTTTTCAATATAATTCCAAATTTCTTCATAATCAACATCATTACGAACAATATGATCATAATAAGAGCGCTGCCAGACTTTAATATCTTTATTGATTTTATGAATTTCTTTTGCAGAATTCATTTTTAAATAACCAACAATATTTGAAACGGTTGAATGGGTTTTCTGTAGGGGCAATTCAGATAAAATACATTTGCGATTATAAGTACATATTGTAATAAAATATGCACCATTTTGGGAATAATCATAATTTGAAAGTCTGTTCGGCTTTCTTTTAACAAATTCCTCCATAATTAATCTGCGTTTATCTTTTTATCAACAAATTTATGAAGGGCGAGGGTTAAAAACATACTCGCCATAACAAGGAGACAACCTATAACACTGATGGAGGCACCGGCTGAGAAATTGATAACCAAGGTAATTACAAGAAATACCGCTATATCAATTATTGTTAACACCACATTCCTTTTAAACCCGTTTTTCGTGTAAGAAAACAGGGACAGAATAAGCGAAACAAGCCCGATTAAAACTACGCTGACAAAAGCGGCAAAACAAAGCAACAGTGTCTTATCTGAAAGAATTGTACCGAACTGCAAGTCACCTGAAACAAGCATCTTAATTAAACTAAGCAGACTGACTTTTTCAATCGGAAGTTCTGTTACAACATAGCACGGAATGAGGAGCAGAACAACAGAAACAAAATAACTGAGCGTTCTTAAAATTGCAATCGGCGAGCCGACTGCCGATACTTTGATACCGTTTAAAAGTGTATCAACTGCACCCCATTCCTTATCAGCAATCTGTGCATCTTGTTTCAGATTTTCTTCAAGATTATAGTAAAGCAGATTTGCGCCGCACTTTGGGCAGGTTTGCTTAAAATAGAAAGGACTTAATTTTTCATTACATTTTGGGCAATTACTCATTTTCAGCACCTCCCGAAGCCTCTTTGGAAAGTTTTGCTCGTCTTTCAGCCATATCCGATCTGATTTTTTCAAGTTTTTCACCTTTCAAATCATAGAAAAGATACGGAACTGCCGTAAGCAGATTAAGTGCCCACGGAATAATTGTAAAGAGTGCCCATATGCACAAATCAGTGTGCTCACCTTTTGTGGTTACGGTTGAACCGTCGGCGGCGGTTGAAAAAGCAAGTCCGATGACCGGCAGAAGTGCAGTACCAACCGAAGTAGACACTGAGCCTGTAAGTTTGCCTAAAAAAGTTAAAACAGAAAAACTTACACCCTCATTACGCTCGCCCGTTTTCCATTCCATATAATCTACAGTATCACCAATCATTTCTGTAGGAATAACCATATTGATTGTATTAAAGAAACTGAAAACAAAATTCTGAATCATAAGCAGAATTGAGATTCCGAGAACGCTTGAATTATAAAACTTAAGACCGATAACAAACACAATGCCTGAAGTAATAAATCTTGTAACAATATTTAAAATAACAATCTGCCGATTATCAAACTTCTTTTTGAGTTTCGGAATTAAAAGATATGTTAAAAAGCCGAAAATCGTACCGGGCAGATTAATCCACAAAACAGCAGAATTCAAATTAAGAACTTCGGAATAATAGTATGTTTGAAAAACACCTGAAAGTCCTGCAAGAGTACCGAGCACATTACCGATAATGATAAGCAGGAGCGGCTTATTTTTGAAAAGCACCTTAAATCCATCTATAATTGAGGGTTCTTTTACAGACTGAACTACTCGTTCCTTAGTCTTAAATCCCGCAAGTGAGAAAAGAGCCATACCGACTGTACCTGCAATAATTGCAAGAATAAGGAAATCCTGTGAAAGGGTGAGTCCCCATTTACCGTTATTGCTCAAATCCATCATAACAACAAGTGCAGTAGTTGACAGACCGCCGAAAATGCCTGAAATCATTCTTGCTGAAGAAATCGCCGTTGTTCTGTCGTTCGGATTCGGTGAAATAGCCGTACTGAGACCCCAGAAAGGCACATCGCCGAGAGTATAAAACAATTCCCATATAATATAGGATATGTACATATAAACAATTTTAACGGTTGTTGTTTTGGCGTCTGCAAGAATTTCAGGACCCGCAAAAAGCATAATCGTTGCTATTGAAAGGGGAATCGGCACAACCATAAGATACGGACGAAGTTTGCCGAAGCGGGTTCGTGTCTTATCAATAATTCCACCCATAATCGGGTCATTAATCGTGTCCCAAATACCGAGAACGAGTATCATTGTTGAAACGGCTGCGGCAGGAATTCCGAAAACCTTTGTGAAGAACAGAGATAAATATCCCCCTGCAACAAGGTTATAACCGAAAACCTGACCTGCATTTGCAAAGCCGTAAGCAAGATTTTCTTTTACGCCTACATAGCGTATTTCTTTGTTTGTGTCAGCCATATTGTGCCTGCCTTTGTGTATTTTTACATTTTTCGGGAGGGTAAAGAAACCGTCCCTTAAATATTATATACTATATAAACAACAAAAACAATTTACAATATACATAAAAAATCACGCCGTTTTTTGACATTATGCTAAATTTACTCAAGATAATCCTTTGCAAACGCAGTATATTCAATGCCGTTTTGTCTTATTTTTTCAACTGCCTCATCATCAAGTGTTGCAACCGCCTTGGCAGGAACGCCAATAATAAGAGAATTATCGGGAAACTGTTTATGCTCCGTAACAAGTGCGCCTGCACCTACAATAGAATTATTGCCGATAACAGCACCGTTTAAAATTGTACTGTTCATACCGATAAGCGTGTTGTCACCTACTGTGCAGCCATGAACAACTGCGTTATGACCTACGGTTACGCCATTGCCTATTTTGACGCCGTAATCAAAAGCAGTGTGCACCGTACAATTATCCTGAATGTTGGTGTTTTCACCGATAACAATACTGTCACTGTCTGCCCTGATAACTGCACCGTACCATACGGAACAGCCTTTACCTATTTTTACACTGCCGATAACAGATGCATTTTCGGCAACAAAAACGCCGTCGGCAATTTTAGGTGAAATACTTTTGTAATTTTTAATCATACTTATTTTCCTTTCGTATTTAATTCATAACATAAAAAGCGGGAGGGCACGGAGACCCTCCCCTACAATCAAAACAAATCACTCATCATGTGAATGGCTGTGCACCTCGGTAGCAGATTCCGGAACTTCATGAACATCTGCCACAGGCGTATAAGTATCATCAGTTTCATTATAAATAAGAATTTCAGAACCGTCATAATTAATAAAATACTGACCGTAAGTATCAATAGTCACTCTTCCGTCTGCATCGGGCTCTGATACTTTGGAAGCAATAACCTTAATATAATACTTACCGTCAATCTGATGACCGCTGTTATTTACCATAATTTTATAATCATCAAGTGAACCGTTAAGTTTAAGTTCTTCGGCAGTATATGTTTTTATAAGGTCAACAGCGTCAGAATCTTTAATTATAGCAGGTGCTGTCGTAATAGTTGTAGAAGAAGTTGTTTCATCTTCAGTATTGTTTGAACATCCTACAAAAGCAAATACAGCAACAACCACAGTCATAACAACGGCGAAAATCCTTTTAACATTTGTATTCATAATCATACCTCCGCAGTATTATACGCCCATTATATATTTAAAAAGCAATTTCGTCAAGCAACTTATTGATTTCACTTTCGCCGAAAACAAGAATTCCGTTTTTAAGCAGTAAATCGGCAGTGATTCCGTTGCCGTTTACAAGTCTGCCGCTGAAAGTACCGTCATAAATAAAATTTTTACCGCATGACGGACTGCGTTCCTTTAAAAGTGCATAAACTGCATTGCACTCGCCTGCAATATAAAGCGTTTTTTCAGCCCCGTCATTATACTGTGCGGTGCAGTCCTCACCGATTTTTGAAACCACTTTACCGTTTGTAATTTCGCACGGTTCTCTCGGCACTGTCAGCCCGCCGAAAACCTCAGGACATACGGGAATAAATTCAAACCTTTCGCCGAATCCTGCAACTGCCTCATTGTAATTATTTCCGCCGCTGTACTTGCAGTTTTCACCAAGCAGGCAGGCTGAAACGAGCAATTTAGGTTTGATTTTTGACAAAACATACTGCCGAACGGCAACTGCAACACCGTCTTCGGCATTTGAAAGCGCCTGATATTTTGCATTTTTCTTACAGATTTCACTGCCGTTTGCCATTGCAAAACCATACTCGCAATACTGCAGCATATCAATATCATTGTCTGCATCGCCGAACGCCATAGCCTCGTTTTTATCAATACCGAACTGACTGCAAATACCGTCAAGTGCCTTGCCTTTATTCACGCCATTAAAGGTCATTTCAATATCACCCATAACGGGCGAAGTGCAGTCAATATCGTCAAGCGAAAAAAGATAATCCTGAATTTCAGCAAGATACTCGCCGTCAAAATAATAAAGATTTATCTTTTCAACATCATTATTTTTAACAAATTCGGGCAGATTATCATGCTGAGAAACGCTTTGCATATACTCGTCAATAAACTCATCGGGCAAGCCGTTATTCTTGAAATATTTTGCCCTGTCACTCTGCACACAGGGTACTCCTCCCGAATAGACCTCGTAGTAAACAGGGTATTTATCAAGAAAATTAACAATCTTTTCAACAATATCCTTAGGCATATAATCGCTGTATATCACCTTATCGGTATTGCAGTCGTAAACACCTGCACCGTTTGAATAAATGATGTAATCAACAAAAGGAACCTGTGCTCTTACATTATTTGTAACAGCAAGGGTTCTGCCTGTTGCAATTGCAAATTTCACACCGAAATCGTGTGCTTTCTGCAGGGTTTTAACTGTGTTTTCCGTAACCGTAATATGATCGGGCGACATTAACGTGCCGTCAAGATCGGTTGCAATTATTTTTATAGACATATTTTCACCTGAAAAACGGGAGGGCACGGAGACCCTCCCCTACGAGAGAATTATTGCTTATCTGATACAATATTATTTGCGGCGGGGTGAGGGTTATTCCTCTGTTAGGGGAATGTCTGCGTAGCAGACAAAAGGGTTTGCCGAATTGCAAATTCCCCGCCCTACGAGATTGTAGGGGCAATTCACGAATTGCCCGTTTATATTGTGATTATTGTTATATTTCGTGGCGGTTCTTTACTTTTATACGCTCCATTGCACGGGCAAGATTTGCTTTAGTTGCATTATACTCATACTGGCTCATATGCTGGCGGAGTTCTTCTTCGGCACGAAGTTTTGCCTCTTCGGCACGCCTTTTATCAATTTCATTCGGCAATTCGGCTGAAACGCAGACGATTTTTGCCTCATTATCAAGAAATTCGATAAACCCATTGCTGACAAAAGCGTTGATAATCTCACCGTCTGCCGTTTTCACCGTCATTTCACCGACATCAATCGGCATAACGGTATTAACATGATGCGCCATAAAGCACTGACCGCCGCCGTCATAATAAGGCACGGTAACGCTTTCACATTCGCCGTCAAAAAAGACCTTGCTTGAAGAAATTATTTTAAGTTTAAAGGTATTCATATAATCCAAATCACCTTAATTCTTTAAAGACTGAGCCTTTTCAAGAACATCATCAATAGTGCCTGCGTTGAAAAATGCCATTTCGGGCACATCGTCAAGTTCGCCGTCAATAATTGCCTTAAAGCCTTTTACTGTTTCTTTAACAGGCACATAAACACCTTTAAGACCTGTAAACATTTCAGCAACGTGAAACGGCTGAGAAAGATATTTTTCAATCTTTCTTGCACGGTAAACTGTCTGCTTATCTTCTTCGGACAATTCTTCCATACCGAGAATTGCGATAATATCCTGAAGTTCTTTATATTTCTGCAGGTATTCCTGCACTTTTCTTGCAACGTAATAATGCTCTTCACCAACCACGTCTGCCTCAAGAATACGGCTGTTTGACTCAAGCGGGTCAACGGCAGGATAAATACCTTTTTCGGCAATCTTTCTTGAAAGAACAGTTGTAGCATCAAGATGAGCAAATGTTGTTGCAGGAGCAGGGTCTGTTAAGTCATCGGCAGGAACATAAACTGCCTGAACCGATGTAATAGAACCGTTTTTGGTAGACGCAATACGCTCCTGTAACTGACCGACCTCATTAGCAAGCGTAGGCTGATATCCGACTGCAGACGGCATTCTGCCGAGAAGTGCAGAAACTTCCGAGCCTGCCTGAACAAAACGGAAAATATTATCTATAAAGAGAAGTACATCCTGATGATCCACATCACGGAAATATTCTGCCATTGTAAGTCCTGTTTCGGCAACACGCATACGTGCTCCCGGCGGTTCGTTCATCTGACCGAAAACAAGCGCCGTTTTTTCAATAACGCCGGATTCTTTCATTTCGTTCCAGAGGTCATTACCCTCTCTTGAACGCTCGCCGACACCTGTGAAAATGGAATAGCCGCCGTGCTCATTTGCAATATTGGTGATAAGTTCCTGAATAAGGACCGTTTTACCAACGCCTGCACCACCGAACAGACCGATTTTACCACCCTTTGAATAAGGTGTTAAAAGGTCAATAACCTTAATTCCTGTTTCAAGAATTTCAACATTTGCCGACTGTTCTTCAAAACTCGGCGGGTCACGGTGAATCTGCCAGTGCTCGGCATTTTCAAGGCTTTCAAGATTATCAATCGTATCACCTGTAACATTAAAAAGCCTGCCGAGGCATTTTTTACCGACGGGCACCGAAATTGCACCGCCCATTGAATAAACTTTCATATCTTTATAAAGGCCCTCGGAAGATGCCAGCATAATACACCTTACAGTATTATTGCCGACCTGCTGAGCAACCTCCATAACAAGCCTTTTACCGTCTGACTCAACATAAAGTGCGTCTTTAAGTGAAGGGAGCACACCGTCAAACTCTACATCTACAACAGGACCCATTACCTGAACGATTTTACCGATATTCATAATTCAGGACTCCTCCTATCTGAAAAAAACTGCAAAACACAGTTATGATTTTTTCTTTTGTGCCTTGGCACCAGCAATAACCTCTGTAATTTCCTGCGTTATTGCCGCCTGTCTTGCACGGTTATACATAATATCAAGTTGTTTTAACATATCCGACGCTGAATCAGTCGCCGTCTGCATTGCCATCATTCGTGAATTATGCTCACTGCAGTACGATTCAATTAATGCGCCGTAAATAAATCCTGCCACAAAATCAGGAATGATTTTATCAAAAACAGTCTGTGCATCAGGCATAAATTCAGCAGTTTCACACCTGCCGTTGTCTGTTTTCGTTTCAACCTGTGACCTGACAAGCGGAATGATTTTCTTTTTCTCAACTTCCACGGTAATTGAATTAATCATTCTTGTATAAATTACATAAACCTCATCAATTTCACCGCTGTAAAAAAGCGACACCAATTTATCAGCAATATGCCTTGCACGGTTCATTGTAGGATTCTGTGCAGTATAATTAAAATGCATTTCAACAGGAATATTTTTCTTTTCAAAATAATGCCTGCCAACCTGACCTACTACAAAAAGCAAATCAGCCTCTTCATTTTTAACAAGCGTCTCTGTTTCTTTAATAACATTGTGGTTATAGGCGCCTGCAAGCCCCTTATCGGCAGTAATAACAAGATAGCCTATTTTGCGCTGACTGCCCTTTTTTTCTTCTCTCAAATCAAAGAAATTATTACCTGCCTCAGGTGCAATGCTAAGAATTTTTGAAAGACTTTTCTGTATTTCATAAAAATAAGGCTCTGTATTTTTTAAATCTCTTCTCGCTTTCTGAAGTTTTGAAGAAGACACCATATACATTGCGTTTGTAATCTTCATCGTGTCCTTAATAGACTTCATACGGCTCTGAATTTCTCTTGCGTTAGCCATGATTTACCTTCTCAAATTCATCGGCAGCATCTAAAATCTGCTGTTTTATATCATCATCAAGCACTTTTTCCTTTTCAATAAAGGAAGAAATCTGAGGATACGTTGTATTAATATACTGCAGCATATCCATTTGGTATGCTTTGATTTTATCAACGGGAACATTTACGAATTTCTTGTTTACAGCGCACACAAGCGTTGCCACCATATCAGACAGTGACAATGGATTGCCGAGCGGCTGCTTCAAAAGTTCCATAAGTCCTTTTCCGTAAACAAGACCTGCTTTTGTTTCCTCATCAAGGTCTGACGAAAACTGCGTAAACACTTCCATCTCTCTGAACTGAGCAAGGTCTACACGAAGTGAGCCTGCTGCCTTTTTCATTGCCTTTGTCTGTGCCGCACCGCCTACACGTGATACGGAAAGGCCGACATTGACGGCAGGACGCTGGCCGCTGAAAAAGAGGTCGCTTTCAAGAAAAATCTGACCGTCTGTAATAGAAATAACGTTGGTGGGAATATACGCCGAAACGTCGCCCGCCTGCGTTTCAATAATAGGCAGAGCAGTAATTGAACCGCCGCCCATTTCATCTGACAGACGGCTTGAACGCTCAAGCAGCCTTGAATGAAGATAGAAAACATCGCCCGGGTAAGCCTCTCGGCCCGGTGAACGCTCAAGAAGGAGTGAAAGCGCACGGTAAGCCACCGCGTGCTTGCTCAAATCATCATAAACAATAAGGCAGTCTTTGCCCTGATACATAAAATATTCTGCCAGTGCAGTTGCCGAATACGGAGCAATATACTGAAGCGAGGCAGGGTCTGATGCAGTTGAGCACACAACAATTGTGTAATCCATAGCACCGTGCTTTTCAAGCGTATTCACAAGTTTTGCAACCGTTGATGCCTTCTGGCCGATTGCATTGTAAATACAGATACAGTCTTTACCCTGCTGATTTAAAATTGTGTCAATTGCTATAGAGGTTTTACCCGTCTGCCTGTCACCGATAATAAGTTCACGCTGACCACGGCCTATCGGGAACATGGAGTCAATGGCAAGAATACCTGTTGCAAGAGGCTGTGAAACAGACTTTCTGTCTACAATCGACGGAGCATTCTGCTCAACAAGTCTGTAACCGTCTGCTTTAATCTCTCCCTTGCCGTCTATCGGCTCACCGAGAGCATTAACAACCCTGCCGATAAAATTATCGCCGCAAGGCACGCCTGCCTTTTTATGTGTTCTTTTAACCTTAGTGTCCTGATGAATACCTACATCAGAACCGAAAATAATAACGCCGACCTGGTGCCTCTTGATATCCTGCACCATACCTTTAACGCCGTTTTCAAATATAACAATTTCGCCGTACATAGCGTGTTCAAGACCTGCAATCGTTGCAATACTGTCGCCTACACGGACAACAGAGCCGAACTCCTCGCCGTCCTTCATATGCTCAAAATCGTTAATATCTTTTCTTAATACTGCGATAACGGATTCATGGTCAACACTGCTGTTTCGTGCAGACTGCATTACCTGATTTTTAATGGAATCGAACTTGCCTTTAAGGCTGAAATCAAATTCTTTTCCGCCTGCATGAACGATAAATCCGCCGACAAGATTTTCATCTTTAATAATTTTAATATTTGCAGAAACGCAGCCCGTTTCTTTGCATACGAATTTTTTAATACCCGCAAACTGCTTTTCATCGGGCTCTGTTACACAGTAAACCGTTGCGTCTGCAATATGATTTCTTTTATCCGCCTCTTCGATATATGCCTCAATGATATCTTCAAATGCAAAAACTTTGCAGTCCTCTGCCAGCATATCAATAATACCCCTTACTGACGGCAGAAACAAATCGGACGCAGCCTTTTTCTTATCGTCAGATGCAACAAGCGGATTATCCAGTATTTCCTCAACCTCTTTATTGGCTCTCATTATTGTTAAAGCATCTTCAAGGCTTGAAACACTGATCTGTGAATACAGCATATAATCAAGATATTTATCAATATTCTTAATCATTATTATCACTGCTTTCGCTTAAAAATTTATCATAAATTTCTTTATCGGTCTGCACTGATGCACTTTCGCCGATAACTTTTTTTGCCGTTTCCATAGCAAGAGACGCAATTTCTTCCTTAACTGCAAGCCTTGCTTTTTCACATTCAATATCAGATGCTTTTTTTGCTTTTGCCTTAATTTTTTCAGCATCTGTTTCTGCACGGGAAACAATATTTTCATATTCTGTTTTAGCAGAATTTCTTGCCTCTACAAGAATTCTGCTTTTTTCATCTTCTACGCCCTCAAGTTGAGACTGGTACTGTTCTTTCAGTTCTTCAGCCTGCTTTTGTGCTTTATCGGCATTTTCAAGCTGCTCATTAATCATTTCATTACGCTTATCAATAACCTTTTTTATAGGCTTGAATAAAAATACCCTTACAAGGATAAAGAAAATAATTAAATTTACAAGCATGAAAACGAAATTCAAGTCAAATTTAAGCATTTAACTGTTTCCTTTCACTGTCTGTTTTATTAAAAATCGTAACTTAAAAATGCTATTTTACCATAAATATAATAAGTACGCTGGCTACAAGACCGTAAACGGCAGTTGCTTCTGCAAGTGCACAGCCTAAAAGAAGTGAAGTCTGAATTTTACCTGCAGCCTCAGGCTGACGTGCAATTGATTCTACTGCCTTGCCTGTTGCGATACCGATACCGATACCTGCTCCAAGACCTGCCAATACTGCTATTGCTGCACCGATTGCTATTCCCATAATAAAAATCTCCTTTAAATAATTACTAATTTTGTTCTGTTTAATTTATTCAACAGCCTCTTTAATATAAAGCGCTGTAAGAAATACGAAAATATAAGCCTGCAAAAGCCCGTCAAATATATCAAAATAAAGACTCAGTGCCACGGGCACGACAACAGGAACTACGGCTTTAATAAGTTCCATAATAATGAAAGCGCCGATTATATTACCGAAAAGACGCATACAAAGCGAAAGCGGTTTAATGATAATCTCAAGCAGATTTATCGGCGTTACGATTGCAAGAGGCTTTGTAAACGCTTTGAGCCTGCCCTTTACGCCCTTATCCTTATAAGCGGCATACTCAACAATCACAATGCTCGTAAGTGCCATTGCAAGCGTAACCTGCATACTTTTTGTGGGCGGTTTCATTCCGAATATTCCAATCATATTTGAAAGGCCTATAAAAATTGCAATACTCATAAGCCAGGGAATATACCGCTCGCCCTTTTCGCCTACAATATCTTTAAAAAAGCCTGTTGCCTTTTCATAAACGGTTTCAAGCAATAACTGCCGTTTTGACAATGTGCCCGTAACCTTCAGATTCCGGGTTAGAATAACAGACAAAATTACCACAACTGCCATAATAACCCACGAAACAACCGTGCCCTCATCAATACCGACGTGAAAGCCGCCTATATCAAATCCGAACACCTCGTGAATATCAAGCTGCTCCGTCAATTCCTGCTGCAAATCAAGTTTCATTGCTGTCGGAAGAAGCATAAGCATACCCCCTTAATAAAGTATCTTAATTATATACCGAAACCTGATTTTTTTCAATAAGTACGTGAAATTCTTGATAATAAAATATAAAAATATTTGAAATAATTATACCAAATTTAGTTAAGTATTATATTTACATATTATTTAAATTAGTTTATAATATTAACAGTGCTGACTGAAAAACAGATGGACATATTTTAAACTTTGTCAAAGCACTGAAAATTTAAGCCGAAGGAGAGTACAAAATGGCACAAAATCAAAAAAAGATGGTTGACAGCATAACATCTATGGACGAAGATTTTGCAAAGTGGTATACAGATATTTGCAAAAAAGCAGAACTTGTGGAATACACAAGTGTTAAAGGATGTATGGTAATACGACCCTACGGCTATGCTATATGGGAAAACATTCAGAAAATTCTTGATAATATGTTTAAAGAAACAGGGCACGAAAATGTTTGTATGCCTATGTTTATTCCTGAAAGCCTTTTGCAAAAAGAAAAGGATCACGTTGAGGGTTTTGCACCTGAATGTGCATGGGTAACCTACGGCGGCAGTGAAAAACTTGAAGAACGCCTTTGCGTAAGACCTACATCCGAAACACTGTTCTGCGAGCATTTCAAAAATGTTGTTGAATCCTACCGTGATTTGCCCAAACTTTATAACCAGTGGGTTTCTGTTGTAAGATGGGAAAAAACAACAAGACCGTTTTTACGTTCACGTGAATTTCTGTGGCAGGAGGGTCACACACTTCACGAAACTGCCGAAGAGGCTATTGAAGAAACAGAAAAAATGCTTAATGTTTACACCGAATTCTGCCAGAAATACCTTGCAATCCCGGTTGTCCAGGGTATGAAAACAGAAAGCGACAAATTTGCAGGTGCAGAAAGAACATACTGCATTGAGGCACTGATGCACGACGGAAAAGCACTTCAGGCAGGTACGTCACATTATTTCGGCGACGGCTTTGCAAAAGCATTTGAAATTCAGTTTCTTGATAAAGAAAACAAATTAAGATATCCTCACCAGACATCCTGGGGTATGACAACAAGACTTATCGGTGCTATCATTATGACGCACGGCGACAACAATGGTCTTGTTCTTCCTCCTGCCGTTGCACCGATTCAGGCAATCGTTATTCCTGTTGCACAGCACAAGGAGGGCGTTATTGAAAAAGCAACCGAACTTCAGGAAAGGCTCAAAAAGGTCTGCCGTGTTAAGATGGACGCATCAAATAACACACCGGGCTGGAAATTTGCCGAATATGAAATGAAGGGCGTTCCGCTCAGAATCGAAATCGGACCTAAAGACATTGAAAACAATCAGTGCGTTATCGTAACACGTCATAACCGTGAAAAGACTTTTGTTTCACTTGACAATCTTGAAGAAACCGTTCTTCAGAAACTCCGTGAGGTACGTGACGGAATCTACAATTCTGCACTTGAGAACAGAGAAAGACGCACATACATATGCAAAAATACAGACGAAATTATTCAGGCACTTGATAAAAACGGCGATGGTTTTGTTAAAGCAATGTGGTGCGGCGAAGAAGCATGCGAAGATAAAGTCAAAGAAATTACAGGCGTCGGCTCACGCTGTATTCCGATTGAGCAGGAGCATATTGCAGACACCTGCGTGTGCTGCGGCAAACCGGCTAAACATATGCTTTACTGGGGTAAGGCTTATTAATATAAAACTATATGGAGGCTCATTATGGCAATTTTAGTAACAGGCGGTTTAGGCTACATCGGTTCACACACATGTGTTGAACTTATGAATGCAGGAAAAGAAGTAGTTGTTGTTGACAATCTTTATAACTGCAAAAAAAGTTCTTACGACAGAATCAAGGCTTTGGTTGGAAAAGATTTCAAATTTTACGAATGTGATATCCGTGACAAAGACGGAATGGACAAAATTTTCAAATCAGAAAATATTGAGTCTGTCATTCACTTTGCAGGTCTTAAAGCCGTAGGTGAAAGCGTTGAAAAACCACTCGAATATTTCGATAATAATGTAAACGGAACTCTTGTTCTGCTTGATGTTATGAGAAATAACGACTGCAAAAAAATCGTTTTCAGTTCATCAGCAACTGTTTACGGAATGAACAATGTTTCACCGCTTACCGAGGATATGCAGGTCGGCGGAGTTACAAATCCTTACGGCAGAACCAAATATATGATTGAATGTATCCTGCAGGATTTATATGTTTCGGACAATAGCTGGTCAATCTGCCTGCTGCGTTACTTCAACCCGATCGGCGCTCACAAAAGCGGTACAATGGGTGAAGACCCCAACGGTATTCCGAACAACCTTATGCCATATATCACACAGGTTGCAATCGGCAAATTAAAGAGCCTCAGTGTATTCGGCAACGATTATGACACGCACGACGGCACAGGTGTTCGTGATTATATTCACGTTGTAGACCTTGCACTCGGTCACGTTAAAGCAGTTGAAAAGGTTGCAAAAGATGAGGGCGTATTCATCTATAATCTCGGCACAGGCACAGGCTACTCAGTTCTTGATGTTGTCAAGGCATTTGAAAAAGCATCAGGCAAGAAAGTACCTTATGAAATCAAGGACCGCCGTGCAGGCGATATTGCTACCTGCTATTCAGACCCGAAAAAAGCCCTTGAAGAACTCGGCTGGAAAGCAGAAAGAGATATTAATGAAATGTGCGAAGACTCGTGGAGATGGCAGAGCCAGAATCCGAACGGATATCCCGACTAAGCCGAAATTAACATAACAAAACAATAAACCGTTTTGCTCATACTAAAGAAAAACCCTAAATCTCATCTGAGATTTAGGGTTTATTTTTAATCAATATTCAAATATACTCTGCTGCTTAATTATTCAGTTTCCTTCGCTTTGTTCTCAAGTTCAAACTGTTTGCGTTTTTCAAGAACTGCATTATGCATATCTTCTTTCGTTTTGCCCGTAAGTTTATAGAAGAAGAACGGAACACCTGCAAGGAACATCATAAGACCATGAACAACAGTGTAGAAGAACAAGAGCATAATTTTTGTTTTAAGGCTCTGATCCTGTGCAACACCATCAACCGCCTGAACATATTCAATAATCGGAACCTTTGTACCGTAAAGCACCTGAGGTGCAAGCGCCGATGCAATTGTGCCTGAAATCATTGTGCCGATACCGATAACAAACGGCAGTGATGCATCAAGACGTTTGCCTGTTTTAAGTTCAATATCCTCAAGCACGTCAGCCTGGAACATTGTGGGAAGAAGATTTGAGGCACCGAACTGCAGACCGATAAGGAACAGAGATGCAACAAAAACAATCTGAAGAACAGGACTTGGTGATTTGAAATAGATATAACCAATTGCAAATGCTATCGTGTTTGCAATTACAGAATAAATTCCGCTGGCAATATAAAGTACCTTGGAATTGAATTTCTTAAGCAGGAAGTTTATAACAAGCATACCTACTGCCGTGCCGATACCTGTAGGAAGACCAAAGAGTAAGAATTTACCCGGTCCGAGCAATGCCTCGGCAAGGAAGATACCCATATAAGTTGAAATACCGCGGAAGCTCTTTAAAAATTCAGAAATAATAATTGTCCATGCATACTTATTTTTAAGTACATCACCGAAACCGACAATCGGATTTTTCTTTTCATTGCTGTATGTAATTCTTTCACGAACGGTTTTCATACCAAGCAGCATTGTAATAATACCGCAGACACTGCAAAGAGATGCAACACCGATATAACGAAGTCCCTTATCTTTAACCATAAATGCAAGCACAAGTTCAACAACAAGCGGAGCAGAGTTACCGACTGCCGAAACAATACCACGGAAAGACATTACGGTATCTCTTTCCTTCATATTCGGTGTCATTACAATAGCAACTTTATTTACACTGTCGCCGAAATTGGTACAAACTGCCCACGCAACGGCAACGGTTACAAGATAAATCATAAGTGTTGTGCCCGTAATGCCCTTTGGTGCCCAGAATGAAAGCACAAGGAAGATACCTGCAGGAACAGCGACAAGAAGTGCAAGCGGTCTGAACTTACCGCCTTTTCCTGTTCTTCTGCCGTCAATGTACATCGTAATAAAGAAATTCAGTATAAACGGTATAATTGATGTTAATGTATTAAACAATGTTACACTGTTTTCAGGCAATGTAAGCACATTTACAAGATAGTCATTTCTGTAAGAGCCTACTGCGCCTGTCATCATTGTGTAGAAAAATACCGCCACAAGATAAAGCACAAATTCCTTTGGTTTTAAATACTTTTTATCACTTTGTGATATTGTTGATTCTGACATTTTTATAACCCCTTTCCTTTAGGCGATGAATAGTAATCCTAACCGTGGTTAAAATTGGCTGATTCGCCCTTACTCTGTGTTAAAAATACTCGGAATACACAAATATTTCTGCGTTTTTGTGCCTTGATTAAGAACAAATCAGCACAATTTTAACTCGCAGACCCAAAATGCTTGCAGTAAAGATGAATTTTGATTTTTGAGATGGCAGTCTTGCTGACGCAAGACAACAGCGAAAACTTCATAAATTCGCTTTAATTCTGCATTTTGGGCAGGTTCGGATTTCTATTCATTGCCTAGTCTGCCAGATTTTTATTAATATTCAAAACAGTATCATAATCCCGCTGTTTTTCATCACCGATCATTGAAAGTATAAAATTGTCAATATCGGAGAGAACAGAATTTTTTGATCCCATTTTTTTCTCAATTATATGTGTGACAAAATGAAGCCTTTTCAAAAGTTTCGCCATTGCCTCATACATCGGCGTGCCTTTAACATACGGCTCGTTGCCCATGAAAATATTTCTTACAAGTTCAATGCCGACTTCCTTGGCAAGCCTGTTTTCAATACTTTTATCCACCTTAAACCAAAGCAGTCTGCCAAGTTTTTTGAGAGTAAATTTATCAAGAATTTTCTTTGCAAGCGCAGGCAGAATTTCATCCATTTTCCAGTTTATCATTCTGTTGAAACGCCACTCAAAATATTCTTTAGCCGTTTTGCCCTGCTTATCATAATCAAAATTATTGATTGTAAACGACTGAATTTCGGCAGTATTGCCGTTAAAAGTAACCTTTCTGTAAGCACACGGGCAGCCTACAAAACAGCCTGTCTGCACATCAGTTATTGTATTCCCGTTTTGGGTAGTATAATCCGTTACTGCCTGTGCGTGCATATGACCCGTAAAAATAAGGTCAAGCCCCGCATCTGCTAAAATATTTGCAGTCTTTTCCCAATCCGTCAGTTTAGCATCGCCTATCAGATTCATAATCGGTGAAAACGGCAAAAGCGGATAATGCGTCATTGCAAATATGTATTGCCCATCATCATGAGCCTTTTTAATCTGCTGAACTGCCCATTCAATCTGATTATCCCAAAGACCTTTAAAATCCTTACAGTCGCCGTCACAGTTCAGTGCAAGCAGTCTTACACCGTCTGCAATCTGAGCAACATAACTCATAGAGTCTTTATGCTCGCTTATTGCGTCGCCGAAGCCGAAGTCTTTATAAAAATCTCTCAGTTCATCTCTCGGCATACCCTTAACAGGTATGATTTCATCACCGTCAAATTCGGCAGGCTCTCCGTCTTCACAATAATCGTGGCGGGCGGTGATAAGATAAATTTTTTTGCCCTGCTCTCTGAGCTTATAAAGCCTGTCACGAAAGCCGACATGACTCTGATATTCACCACGGTAAACAAGATCACCGGGAATCAGAATTGTATCGGCATCCTTATCCTCAAGAAGCTGTGCAAACCCTGCATCAATAATTGCAGGCGTTTCCGCCACACACTTCTGGTCTGTTATGCTTCGAGCCTCATATGCCTTGCCCGTTCTTTTGAACGAGCTGTCAAAATAATGAGTATCGGTTACAAGAAAAAAAGAAAAAGGCTTTTTCATCGCATTACCCCCCTTTTTATAAAATACCAC
Source organism: Eubacterium sp. (assembly GCA_014465955.1). GTDB lineage: Bacteria > Bacillota > Clostridia > Oscillospirales > Acutalibacteraceae > Eubacterium_R. The sequence continues at coordinate 63,612 of JACTVT010000005.1, forward strand.
ATAAACGTGCAAGAATAAATAGGTAAAATCACATTTTATGTTAGTATTATCACTATTGCGTTCTTGATTTTCGCCTGTATTCGAGCGGTGAACAGCCGACAGCCTTTTTAAAGCTTGATGAAAAATACTGCTGATCGGCATAATGAAGTATTTTAGAAATACTGCCGATACTTGCATTAGTGTGAGTTAAATAAGATTTTGCCGATTCAATTTTGCGCTCAAGAAAATACTGATACGGTGTAATATCATATTTCTGTTTAAATACATTTATAATATAATTCTTGGAATAATTGATGTTTTTGCAAAGCTTTTCAAGATTATAACTGCTCTCAACCGAGGCATCAAGCCGTCTGCGGATAATATCGGGCAAATCCTCATTTTCAATAACCGATCTGTTTCTGATATACATAAATATCTGCACAAGAAGAACTGTAATTTTATTCACCATAATTTCATACAAAATATCCTGCTGTGAAATATCAAAAATCTGCTGAAAATATTTTTTCAGCTCAGAGCAGTTTTTAAAAAGATAGGTATCCTTCGGCAGATAGCAGTCAATAAGGCTTTCTGCGAAGCCGCCGGAAAAATTAATCCATAATTTATGCCACGGTTCGTTGGGGTCTGATTTATAGCTGTGCCTTATACCCGATTTAAGAAAAAACACGTCGTTCTTTTCAGGCACAAGAACCTGACCTTCAATTTCAAGAACGCCCCTGCCGTCAATAATAAATTCAAAATCGTTAAATTCAAAAGCTGCTCTTTCAATGCTGAACGATTTATCGCAAAAGGTTTCCCCCGCAAAGCCTATTGACATAGGTTCGTTTTCATCATTTAATGCCGTAAAATTTTTAAATTTTTCAATCATAGTTATAATCCTAACATTTTGTTATATTTTTTATATTCATCAAACAGTTGTTTTATGATATTTTTATAATATCCAAT
>JACTVT010000075.1 GCA_014465955.1 Eubacterium sp.
ATTATATATTAATTAACATCATTTGTCAATACCCAAAATAAAAAAATATCTATTTACATTTATATTGATATTTGCTAAAATAAAAATTAATAATACATTATAATGGGATGTTATACGATGGAATACAATTTAGCCACATCGGGTGCTTTGTGGGCAGGCGGAATCTTCAATATTCCCAAAAGCATTGTGGATAACTATATTAAACTTGCAAGTGAATACCAACTCAAAGCATTGCTCATAATTTTAAGCGGCAACGGCAGAGCCTCGGCTGAAAATATTGCCGAAATTTTAGGAATGACGGCGAAAGACGCCGAAAATATTATGCAGTTCTGGATAAACGAGGGCGTCGTTACAACAAACAGTGCACAAACAACTACCGCCGCAAAGGTCAATGCCTCTGTCGCACCGCAAACAATCGTTTCTGCCGCAGAACCTGAAAAACCGACCCCCAAAAAAGAAAAACTAACCATCTCTGCCCCTGTGCTTTCACCAAAGGAAATTGTTGCCGCAATTGATGAAAACGATGAGATTGCAGAACTTATGAACGAGGCGCAAACGGCGCTCGGCAGATCAATCAGCCACGCGGAACAGGAAATGCTTGTAAACCTTGTGAATTTCTACGGTATGAAATCCGAAATCATTTTAATGATTTTGGGATACTGCCGTGCAGAAAACGAGCGGGGCAAAAGGATTACCACGCGGTACATAATCAAAATTGCCGAAAACTGGATTGACGAAGGAATTGACACCATTTCAGCCGCCGAAGAAAAACTTTGCGCAATTGAGCAGAGCGACAGGCTGTGGAACGAAATTCTGTCACTTTTAGGTATGCGCCGCAGAAATCCGAGCCAAAAGCAACGGGATATGGTGCTTGAATGGAACAGGGATTTCTCGTTTGATATGATTGCCCTTGCAATTGAAACAGCATTAAAAAATGAAGCCGCCAAGCCTTTATCATATACAGATAGAATTCTTAAAAACTGGAAGAAGGAAGAACTTAAAACGCCCGACGATGTAAACAGGGCAGAAGAAAGATTCCAAAAATCAAAAGACACAGGCGCAAAACCGAAAAACGCCAAAACAGGCGAAATTTCAAGAAAGCCGTCTTACGATTTAGAGCAGATTAAAAAAGATGCGATGAGCAACACCGACATTAAATATTAGGAGACGAAATGGCTTACAAATCTACAGTTTATCAGAAAGCAATAAATATTCTTGAAAGGCGCAGGGAGCGTGCAACGCTTGACGCAAACGCACTTGCCCTCGAAATATCGCAGAAAATTCCCGAAATCGACAATATTCAGCGTAAACTGTCTGCAATCGGTCTGTCTATCTCAAAACTGTTTTTCCACGGCGGTGATATTCAGAGCGAAGTGGATAAACTGCGCCGCTCAAGCCTTGCACTGCAAAAGGAGAAAAAGGCTCTGCTTGTTCAGAACGGCTATGACGAGGATGCACTCACGCCGAAATATATTTGCTCTGCCTGCAGTGACACAGGCTATGTGAACGACCGTATGTGCACCTGCCACCGTGAACTTTTAAAAGAAATTGAGCGTGACGCACTGCGCAGAAACGCACCGCTTGACGACTGCACTTTTGACAGTTTTAAAGTTGAATATTACCCTGCCGTACCGATGGATAACGGCGTTGTGCCCCGTGAAAAGGCGCAGAAGATTTTTGATTCCTGCCGAATGTATGCACAAAGTTTTAACGCACATTCACCGAACCTTATGTTTATGGGTGCAACGGGACTCGGCAAAACACATCTGAGTCTTGCAATCGCAAATGTTGCAATCGGAAAAGGCTATTCGGTGATTTACGGAACAAGCCAGAATATATTATCTGATTTACAGAATGAAAATTTCGGCAGAACCGATAATATATATTATACAGAGCACGATGTACTGACAACCGATTTGCTTATTATTGACGATCTCGGCACCGAATTCAAAAGCACATATTCAACAGCGTGCCTTTATAATATAATCAACACAAGAATTCTGCGAAAAAAGCCTACCGTAATCAGCACAAATTTTGATTATGACGATTTGAGCCGTGAATACGACCAGCGCATAACAAGCCGCATCGCCGGAGAATTTTCGACATTGATTTTGGAAGGCAACGATATTCGTTATATAAAATAAATGAATAATTTCGGTTTAATTGATTGTATTACGGTTCGATGTTATTCCCCTAACAGGGGAAATGTCAACACAGTTGACAAAAGGGTTTACATCGAACCCTGCAATGTAGGGGCAATTCACGAATTGCCCGTTATTATAAAAAGACACATAAATTGATTAGTGGATTTTTTCGTTAGACAAGACAGAGGGAAAATTTCGTCGACGGGAGCAAACGTGGGTATGTGACCGAGCGGAATTTTGCCGATAACGCAGTATAATGGCAAAAGACACAATCAAAATCAAGGAG
>JACTVT010000076.1 GCA_014465955.1 Eubacterium sp.
ATGTAAAGGAAGATGAAATAGGTTCAGTTTATTTATATATAGGTATTACCAAAATCTCTGAACCAACAGATTCTGGCAGTCATAATTTTGATTTAACTGATTTTGAGGTAAGGGTATATGATAAATATAATAGTCGGCTAGGGTTTGCTCCAATAGACGTGACTCAAATAAGAGCAATGTCTGTCGGAGAAAAATCAGAACTGAAAGTATTTTTAAATGATCCAACGTATGATATTTCGGAAATTGACAGTTTGGAAATTTATAAATGGTTTGCGAATTGGGATAATTAATAATCTTATCAATAATAAAAATCAAAAAACAGGCAGATTATTTCCGCCTGCTTTTGTAGGGGAGGGCCTCTGCGCCCTCCCGTTGATTATATCAATTCACTTAATATTGTATTTGAAACCAGAAAACCTTTTGGTGTAAATGATAATTTGCCGTTTCTGATTTCCATATATCCCATATCAACATATTTTTGATAATCGTTGTTTATAATGCTCGGGTCTATGCCGTCTTTCAGGCGCAGACCGAGCATTATTTTTTCTTCGTCGGTATTGCCGATTTCGTCAAAAATGATATTAAAATCCTTATCATAATGAAATCTTTTGCCGTTCCATAGCGAGTAAGCCGTTGCGCCGATACCGAGATAAGGCGCAAGCCGCCAGTATTTCGTGTTGTGCCTGCTTTCATATCCCGTTTTGGCGAAATTGCTGATTTCATATTGATGAAGTCCCATTTTTTCAAGCTCATCAACAATTTTTAAATACATATCGCTGACAAAGTCTTCATTCGGAAATTCAATTTTGTTCTGCATTTTGTAAAACGGCGTGCCCTGCTCAATTTTCAGCATATAGGCTGAAATATGGGTAATATCCATATCACGAACAAATTTAAGTGTTTCGTCAATGCCCTGTTCGGTTTGTTTCGGTGTGCCTATCATCAAATCAAGGCTGATGTTTGAAATTCCTGCATTTTTTGCATCATAAACGGCCTTTGCAACCTCTTTTTTGCCTGCAATTCTGCCGAGTGCGAGGCGTTCTTCTTTAACGGCGCTCTGCATACCGATTGAAACTCGGTTGATGCCTACGCTTTTATAAATTCTAAAGTCATTTTCAAGGTCTTTTGATGGATTGCATTCAATCGTTATCTCACTGTCGTGGTGAATTTTGAAGTTTTTATCGGCACTGTAAAGAATATCGGCAATCATTTCAGGCGGCAGAATGCTCGGCGTGCCGCCGCCGAAATAAACTGTGTCAAATTCAGTACCACGATAATTTTCAAATTCTTTTTTCAGTCTGTCAACATAATTTTGTGCAATGTTTTCATCGTATTTCATACTGTAAAAATCACAGTACGGGCATTTCGACCTGCAAAACGGTATGTGAATATAAAGTCCTGCGGAGTTGTTTTGGGCTCCCTCTGACGAGGGAACTGGCTGCGGAGCAGACTGAGGGAGAGATGATTTAACAATATTATCAATATATTCGCATACGTCGTAAAAATTATTATTGATTTCATTATTTGGAATTCTGATTATTTTTAAATTTTGACTTTTTAGATTTTTTGCTCGCTCATCATCTTTTAATTTATTTTCTTCAGAAAAATGCTGAGAACCATCAAGTTCAAGTACAAGGCGTGCTTTTGCGCAATAAAAATCTGCAATATATTCGCCAATGCATTTTTGCCGTTGAAATCGTATCGGATAGTTTCTCAAAAAATCATACCATAGTTTTCTTTCCCACGGTGTCATATTTTTTCGCAAATTTTTTGCCAAGGGTATGTTGTTTTTATTATAAGGTTTCATATAATGCTCCCTTAATTAAATATACCTCCTCGGTAAAGAGGAGGCTTAATTATTTAACTGGGGAATATTTGTATCTCTCCCTCAGTCACTTCGTGACAGCTCCCTCGTCAGAGGGAGCCTTTTAGCCTGTTAGTATAGATATTATTATATAATTTGCATAAAGTCAATCTAAATAATCATTGAAATATTTTAATAATTCATTAGGCGAGGCTTTAAGACATTTACAAAAACAGGCAAATTCGTAATCTGTAACCTGACGCTGATTTTTTTCGATTTTGCTAATCATTTGTTGATCTATATTTACATTCATAAGCTGCATTTTTACGGCAAGTTCGCCTTGAGATAGTTTTTCTTTATTCCTGTACTCGGCAATCATTTTGCCTGTGATGTTTTTATTTCCGTTAAAAGTTATTTGTTTCATTATATTAGATCACCTTTACGCTATATTAACGTATTGACAATACCATATAATCGTGTTATAATTACGTTACATTAACGTATATAAATAAAAGATTTAAAAAGGAGATAATTATGAATAAAAGTTTGAAAGGAATCTTAATAG
>JACTVT010000006.1 GCA_014465955.1 Eubacterium sp.
TTTCAATTAAATTTCTAAATAATTCTACTAAATATATTTATTATTAACAATATTTACAGGATATCGAACTTGATTTGCGTGGTAAATAACTTTTAATATTAAAGAATTTATGCTATAATGTTTTTATTAATATAAGGAAAAAGGTGAAATTTTGGTAAATATTGTAATTTGTGATGATTCGGCAGAATATCTTGAAATTATTTCAATCAAGATTGAACAGTGTATGAAAAGCAAAATTCAAATGGAATACAATATCACCTGTCTAAACAGCATTGATGAATTAAAAGAATATATTGAAAATAATAATGCTGACATTCTATTTCTTGACATAATGCTGAATGATGAAAATGCAATGAACTGGTCTATAGAAAATATCCATAATAAATATATGCAAATTATATTTATGACCTCATATCCTCAATGTGCATATAACATTTCCGAAAGCAATTGCTGCTACTATCTTGTAAAATCCAAAATAACAGAAGAAAACTTATATAAGGCACTGCAAAGAGCATTGCAGAACACAACAAAAAAAGATCCCAATTTAACAATTGTTAAATCAGGAAACAAAAACCTTATTATTAACTTTCAGGATATTCAGTACATAGAAACCTTCAACAACAATATCACACTTCACTTTAAGGATTCAGACAATATTACAATATACTCAACACTCAAAGAATACGCAAAAAATCTGCCGCCTAATTTTTTACGCTGTCATAAATGCTATATGGTAAATATGAATCATATAACATCCTATGAACCGCACAAATTTGTAATTGATTCAAATGAATCAATACCTATACCACCGAAAAAATATAACACTATAATAAAGCAATACAGTAATTATTTACAGAATATTTAAGAGGGTTTTTATGACTATAGTAGATTTAACTGAATTTTTTCATGGACTTGCCTTCTTCACTTAGTAAGAGCACTGATAGCATTCAATACTTCACATACAATATTAAAAAACAAGTATAATACACCCGTAACATTTTTTTCAATAGTAGGCACTTGTATGCTTTATTCCGGTATAACTATAAATATACCGATTACACCCGGCGGTTACGTTGAATTTACTATAGCAATAGTTTATTATATTGTAATATTTGCTGTATTATGTTTTGTAACAAAAGGAAATTCGTTTCAAAAGTTTTTGGCAACATTATTCAGTTTCGTCAATTACATGCTGTCAACTCTTGTTTATTCTATTACCGCTTCTCTTCTTTTTGGAAAAAGCGCTGTTTCAATTTTATCAAAAAGAGAAGTTCCTATATTGTTATTTTTTAGTGATATTCTTTTTGTTTTTGCATTTTCATTCGTTTTAATTGCATTAATAAAATATATAAAAACAAAGACAGATAAGTCGTTTAATTGCAATAAAAAATACATATGGATTTTTATGTTTCCAATAACTCATATTTTCAGTTCATGGATGATGTTTTATTCTTTCTTTATCATATCGGACCCAATCTATGATTTTCGTGATTTTAACAATCTGGATTTTTCCGTAATAATACTAACAATACTGTCACTAATACTTGATTTTACTATTATATTTATAGCCGACTATTTTGAAAAGATTGAAGAAGAAAATATTACTAAGGAACATGAGCTTGTAAAAAACACAATGGACTATCATCAAATGCTGATGATGAAACAGGAAAAACAGGAATTCAGAAAAATCAAGCATGATTTCGCAAATATTATTACAACTGCAAAGGGCTTTATTGAAATAGGAAAACCTAAAAAAGCACTTAGCATTCTATCAAACACAAATGAAGATTTAATGGGTTTTGCAGGCTTTTCTGTCTGCTCAAATGAAACAATCAATACTGTTTTATACATAAAGCAACAGCAGGCAGAAAAAAATAATATTGACCTTGATATTGAAATCGAAGAAAGCTGTGCCGTTCGTATTGACGATTATGATTTATGCCGATTATTACATAACATAATCGACAATGCACTGAATGCGGTTTCAGCTCTCGCTGATGACAGATATTGTAAAATTCTTATAGAAATCAATAATGAAAAATTGACAATTAAAACAGAAAACAAGTACAAAAGTTCCAAAGCAAAAAGCAATAAAAAATCTGATAAACACGGAAACGGAACAGGAATCATAAAAAACATTGCCTCAAAATACAACGGAAAATACACTTATAATCAAATAAACAATGTGTGGAATACCGAAACATTCCTCAACAATAAAAAGCCTGCAAATAGTACCCCTCCCCCCCCGAATTTGGGGCCGATTTCAGAGTGATTGAAAAGCAGTGAATTTATTTATACTATTTTAAAACCTTAATTCTTACTACTTGCTGATTTTATTAGTTATGATAATCAACAAGTAGTTTTTCATTCTAAAAATACTTTTCTATTGAATCACTATAGACTTGTTAGGTTATATTTTTTAATTTAATCAGTTTATCATTGATGCACCATATTTATTACTTTTTGTATTGACAGAAAAACAAAACTTTGCTAAACTGAATAGTGTTGGCGAAAGATACCAACTTTATACATTGAAAACTGAATAAGGGCAACTTTTTTAAGTTACTGCTATCACTGATTAAAATTATTTACTACATGAGATCAGCAACAGGATTAAGTAAGAAAGCATAAATTTGTTTTGAAAAACTTTTAATCCTAAATAGCCTAATAAATCAGAATTGATAGAGTCAAATTTTTTACATATTTTTTTGCCCCTTAGTGTTATCAAAACAGTTTGAAAAACAACTGTATGCACTAAGGGTGAATTGTATGTAAAAGATTTGGCTCTTTTTTGTTTTCTAAATTTCAGGATTGGAGGTGATAGCATTAACGGAAATTATTTTTTACTGCCTAACAGTATTTTTGATGAAGATATGAAACCGAGAGATTTTGCCGTTTACAGTTTTCTGGTAAGCAGAAAAGACAGCGTTGGTGAATGTTGGTATTCAGTTGAACGCATTGCAGAATACTGTAACATCAGTGTCAATACTGCTCGCAGAGCCTTGCACTGGCTTGAAGAATGGGGCTACATTGAAATCAAAAAATCTTTTCTCGGTGGAGTACAACAAACCAACTTATATAAGGTTCATAGAATAGCTGCCTGACATCAATTTTGGGAGTCAAACAATATAAAAGGCTTCTTAACAAGAAAAGAAGAAAAGCAACAAACTAATTGAAACAGCTATAAAACTCAATTTGTGGGCGTTTATCAAGGTCAGGACGGCAAATAAAACACAACATGAATTTGTAATTATATTAACTAAAAAGAGCAGTTATTTCTAATCAAATAATCACAGAATATCACCAATATTCTCAATGATTATTTCAAGCAGGTTAAAGTCAGGCGTATGCTGTGGCGCCTGACAACTCACATCGGACGGCAGAGCCGACCGAATTTCAAGGAGTATTAGAATGATGATGTATGCGCCATGATAGGCGTATGCGAGATTGGAGGTAAAATGGAAAATAAAAAGAAATATTCATTCTGGTTACAACCGGAAATGATAGAGGAAATCGAAAAAGCGTTGCCTTTTTCGTATGACGATAACAAAAGTTCATTTGTAAGATCAGCAGTTAATTTCTATATCGGCTACCTGATGCATAAGCAAAGTGTTGACTACATTGCACCAATGATAAGCAACGAAATCAAAAATCAGGTTGAATCCTTGCAGGATTGCTTATCGGAAATGATATTTAAATTAGCAGTTGAATCGGCAAAGCAAAACCTTCTTTTGAGTACACAATATCGAATTGACAGTGAATTATCTGAAAGACTTGATAATCTTTGTGCCGAGAAAGTTGCAGAAACAAACGGCATAATTGATTTTGATACAATCATAGCAAACAATGATTTGGCAAAGGAGTGCTATGGCTAAGATTATATTTACAAGCAGATATTTCAAAAATCCTAAGCATTCTAATGTAGGTAAACTCGTTAAATATATGGGAACTCGTGAAGGTGTTGAGAAACTTCCGAACGGAATTGATAACAATCCTGCAACTAAAAAGCAACAGACATTAATCAATTCCATCACAAAGAATTATCCTGAGGCTAAAAAATATTTGGAGTACAAGGACTTTGAAAACAACTCTACCAAGGCAAATGCAACAGAATTTATTGATACATTCATTGAAAGAAATGCGGACAGAGCTGAAGAGTTAAAAGCATTAGTATCCTACATTGCAGAAAGACCTGGTGTAGAAAAGTTAGGCAAACACGGATTGTTTTCACAGACTGATGATAAAATCAATTTAGATGAAGTGGCTAGTGAAATATCGAATCACAACGGAATTGTCTGGACTCATGTGATTAGTTTAAAACGAGAAGATGCAGAGCGACTCGGATATAACAACGCTGACAGATGGAAAAAGCAAGTCAGGAAAAATATGATTGAAATTGCTAAGGCACATAACATACAACCATCAGATTTGCAGTGGTATGCAGCGTTCCATAACACAACACATCACCCACATATTCATTTGCTTGTTTATTCAAAAAGCGGACAAGGTTATCTAACAAACAAAGGTATTGAATCCATGCGAAGTGCATTTGGTAATGACATCTTTCGCAATGAACAGTTTAAATTATTCAAGCAACAAACTGAATATCGTGAAGAACTGAAAGACAGTTTTGATGAATTGCTTGAAGAAGTTCTTGATGATTGCAACTATATCTTTGAGCCATCACCTCAATTATTCAATTTGATTTTAGAATTAAGAAAGCAGCTTGATAACTGCAAAGGCAAAAAAGTTTATGGCTATCTGCCTAAAAAAATAAAAGATATTGTCAATGAAATCTTAAAAGAACTGATGAAAGATGAGAATCTTTCTGAATTATATTCAAAGTGGAATGAGATCAATAACGAAAAATTGTCACTGTATTATGACAACAAGAACAAAACAATTCCGATTGAAGATAACAAAGAGTTCAGATCAATCAAGAACAAAATCATTCAGGCTGTGCTCAATATGAACTGCAACATTCCGTATGCGAAATGGAATTATACAGACAATGGAATGATTTTATCTTCTGTTGTGAGTATACTCGCAGATATGTTTAATACGAGTGCAAGAAAGAGATTTACTAATCTGAACAATCAGATTGACAAAAAACAGTTATCAAAGGAGCAAGAAAAACGCCTTGCTCATGGGCTTAAAGATTTGTCTTCTGACGGTAATTACAATGAAGATTATGAAGATCAGCAAGGTTTTGGAATTTTGATGTAGGAGGTTTAAATGAAGAAAACAAAAGCAGAATTAAAATCAATGGCAAACTATATATCATCACAGGAAGGTCAATATCTTTTCAGTGCAAGTGAGATTTCAAAAATACTTGGTGTATGCAAAGACACTACAAGAGAGATTTGCAATAATCTTGAGCCTGCAACCTTCGGCAGAGTTAAGCGTTATTTTATTATTGATGTGCTTGAATTTATGTATAATCAAAACAAGTAAAAAATAATCTCTAAAAAGCTGGATATTCAAAAGTCTCTGTGGTATTGTGTGTTGCTGAAAGGAGGCTGATATTATGCCGAAACCGATTGAATATTTTAATGTTGCAGAAATCATATCTGTAAAAAAGGTGTCCAATATGGATTACAAAAAATGGAAATGGCGGGAGGAATACATTAATTTTCAAGGTATTCTTTCCATATGGGAAAGTACTGAGAAATTCAAAGGTCAGCATTATATCTCATTCAATGATTTAATGGGTAACTATCTTCGGACAGGCTATGGTGAGTACACCATCAGTGATAACATTATCACAATGACAACACGCAATACCATTTACAACTTTAAAATTATACACAAGTAGGAGGTGCTTTTGATGTATGAACTATACGATAAAGACGGCAAATTCATTTGCTATCGTATGACAAAACGAATCAAAAATGATAGTGGTGAGTATGATGTGCTCACTGCTCGTTCTAAAAAATCAGAAAAAGAATGCAGAAAAATTATGGATGATAAAATCCGTGATTATTACATTCGGAAAGAAACAGAAAAACACAAAGGTGTATTCCCCACAATGCTGTTCAAAGATTTTGCAGACAATTGGTTTGAACTAAATGTGAAGAATGCTGATTGTAGTCAAGTAAACAAAGAAAACTATCGCAACTATGTTTATACTCACATCATCCCATACTTCAAAGATTACAAACTATGCGATATTCACGAAGATGATTGCCAACGATTCTTAAATCAATATGTGGGCAAAAGCAAGGCAATGGTTTCAAAGTTAAGAATGACACTTCGTAGGATAATGAGAAAGGCAAAGAAACAAAAATTGATACCTGATAATCCTGCCGAGGATATTGTACTGCCAAGTGTTACGCAAGGTACTCGCAGACCTATAACAGACGAAGAAAGAGCGCTTATACTCGAAACTGCTAAAACACATTACGCAGGAACGATGGTTTTAACTATGCTCTACTGCGGACTCAGACCAATAGAGGTAAGAAATTTAAAATGGGCAGATATTGATTTTGAAAGCGATCTACTAACCGTTACAAAATCAAAAACTGCGGCAGGTACAGGTCGAAAATTACCTATACCGCCACAGTTAAAGACATCACTCATAGAGCATAAACTGAAAGGACAAAACGATGAATGGGTATTCGTACGATACAAAAATCATACATTACCACTTGATGAGAATGCATTTTATCATGCTTGGCACAATTTTTGCAGAGAGATGGATATCGCAAACGGTGCAACTGTATATCGAAATCAGATTACCAAATCTACACTTGCACCAGACCTTGAGCCTTACCTGCTCCGACATACATTCTGCACCGACTGCCAAGCTGCAGGTGTGCCACTGAATGTTGCAAAGGAACTTATGGGACATTCGGATATATCTGTAACAGCAAAAATTTATACTCATATGGTTGACGAAGTGTTCGAACAAAACAGAAAACGATTAGCCGAGTATGCTAATCAGAAAGAGCAAAAGCAGTTAATTAGTAATGCCTAAAAACTTAAGGTAGGGGCGGTTCAAAATTTAAACCACCCCTACCTCAAACTTTGGTGATAAACAATAAATATTTAAACTCAAATAAAAAACACCATATACAATAAAAATAATTTTTATCTATTTATTAATTGCAATATTAATAATTCCAATAATTACTGTAATCACACCAAAAACGATAAAAATACCACTTAATCCTATTGACGGCTGCAAAGCAGAGGTAAGCAAAAGCGCTAAAGCATATCCTGTGGGAATGCCTGTTAAAAGCACTGCACAGCGGTTTGCTTTGCCGACATTTTCACAAGACATAATCAGATTATGAATCATATCTATCACTGCAATCAGACCGCAGCAAACACTAATCATCATAAAAACAACATTGGCAATAATTGCGATACCTGATACGGTTTGCACAATCAAATCACCTGTGAATCTGCTGATTGTATAGGATGACAAAAATGGAAGTAAAATCCACAATGCACCCATTCCAATCATATAAAACGGATATATTTTTTTAGGTGCTTTATCACTTTTTGTTTTTACAGCAAAAGTAACAAACGCAAGTATCCCTGCTACGAGAAGTAAAGCTTTAATCAGAAAATTCCTTAAAGAGTCACCCATAAGCGTTGCAATTGAATAAGAGCCTGCTGTTTGCTCGGCAAAGGATATATAATATTTTACAGCAACAACACAAACGGATGATAAAACAACAGATGTTAAAAAGGAAGATAATAATTGCATAAAATCATTTTTTGTATTTTGTTTCATTTTCTATTCTCCCTTCATATCATTCTTGATTTCTGCTCGACTGTCTATCGTTGTTTGAATTGACTTGAGCAGACTTAAATCGTGATTGTACGGCAAATCCTCTGTAGCAGTAAAAATCATCATACCGCCAAGATTTTTTTCAATTGCGTATGCAGTTTTATCCATCGTCATCTGCGTGCCTGAAAACCACATACCGTCAACACAATTTTGGAATCTGTCGTGAGGTGTGTAATTCGGATCATCAAAATTAATCCATATTCCACCGCCGTCATAAGGTCTTGCATAAAACGGCAGACCAAGATTTATTTGCTCAGGCTTAAAGCCTTTGGCAAGGAAATATTCAACCGGCTGAACTGCACCACTTGAAAAAGAACTGTTGTGTCCGTTTTCGTCAAATAAATCGTAAGCCATAACTTCAATTTGGTCAAGACAATCAATGGCATCCTTACTCATATAAAAATTCCATGATGATACTGCACAAGATAATTTCAGATTATGCTTTGAGAGTTCATTTTTCAAATTAATAAGATGTTCACTGAAAACAGCCCATTGCTTTTGGTTTGGATATTCCCAGTCGTAGCTGACACCGTCAAAGCCATATTCAATCAAAAAATCAACCGTGTTTTTAATCACTTCATCACCATGCTCGGCGAAAACTACATCCGGATTGCAGGCATTGAAAAATACGGTTGCAAAAATTTCGACATCCTTTTCACCGTAAAAATCTCTAATTTTTTGCACTGATGCTTTCAGGTCATTCCCTGTAAGTCCATCAGGAATGATAAGTTCGCCGTTATCGTTCCACTTTGCAGCAGCGATAATGTGAATCTGGTTTACAACATCGCAGTATTCAGCGGGAAGATAATTACTTGATTCCGGGTCAAATAATTCGCCTTTGGCAAGCTGTGGTGTTACAACATAATCGGAAACTCTAAAAGAATTGCGTTCTTTTTTTTCGGTATTATATATTTCTATTTCTCTGATTTTAAATTTACTGTCAGATTCAAGCACTTCAAATTTAATTTGTTTTGCTGTAATATCATCAAAAGCACAATAACGATAATCATTGATTGCTTCCTGCTCATAAAATCTTTCCCAATGTTCATTTCCGGGAGTATCAATATAATATGACAGTCTGAATTTCTTAACATTCCAGCCCTTTTCACGCAGAATGATTGTATTAAATGTTTGTTCTTCTTTAAATGTCAGCACAAAGGAATCAGTTGTGCCTGAAGATTTCCACGCAGTATTTGTATCTGAATCCACGGCTTTTTTGACATTTGCTTTACCTTTAGCGTCTTCAATATTTTCAAGTTGTGTAACAGCTAAATTTTCAGAATCTACAGGACTTGGCAAATCTGAAAAACCATCGCCGGCAAAAGCAGTTGTGCCAATAATCAAGGCAAGGCACATTATTATTGCAACTGCTGAAATAATAATTTTCTTTTTCATAAAATCTCCTTATTAACAAATAAATATATATTTATCCATTTTATTAATTTTGATTTCTTTGTCATTTATTTTAACAGTATATTTGTCACCATTGTTTATAAATATATTGAAGTGTTTACCACACAATTCAATATTTTTTACTATAAAACTGTTCCAAGAATCAGGCAAGTTGGGTTTAATTTCAAATTTGTTAAATCCCGTTGGTCTGTAGCCTAAAATACCTTCAGTGAAAATCCTGAGATACAAAGCACTTTCAGCTGAAAGTTGTGCTGAATTACCCTCAGGAAACGCTTCAATAGGATAAGGAGGATGAAAGCCGAGCAATCGTTCATTTGTATATTTACTAAGCAAATCGAATGCTTTTTCCGTTTCGCCTACATAAAACAAACCTCGGAGTGCATAAAGCAAAGAACGGTCCCAATAGGTTTTTTCTCCGCTTCTTGTAAGCATACCGTTATCTCTACACAGTTTATCACTTAAAAGAGCACTTACAGTTGCCGATTTTCTCTCGTCAATTCCCATAACAAGAGGCAGACATATCCACGAACGAAGATTGCTTTCTTCTTTGCAGTAGCGATAAGTTTGATAACCCTCAACATCAGCAACGAAATAATTTTCAATACCTTCTTTTATCATTTGTGCATTTTTCAAAACATTCTCTGATTTTTCATCATAACCTAACTCACTGTATAAATAATGCAGAGAAACGAACGCATCATATGTAATACAAGCAGTAGAAAGATTTGCTTTTCCGCTTTTAAAACGATTTTCAAGCTCATCACTGTCACTTTTCACAACTCCATCAGCAGTAATCTGACTTTGAACATATTTTTGCGCAGTTTCAATAGCAGGTAAAAATTCAGTTGCCTTTTTCTTATCGCCTGTGGATAAAAGATAACGGCATAAACCATACAAAAACATAGAACTGTCGCCACGGTCTCCTGCTCCATTCCATATATCATCACCGCAGGCAACAATACTTGTAGGAATGGCTTTATCCGCCTTTGCAAATTTTGAAAACAGTTTATAACAGTTTATACTTTGCTTCTTTGCAGGAGCATAACCCAAATATGCAAACAATGGATTTGCATATTCACATTGGTCATTTGTCCACAAGGCAGCATAATAATTACCGCCGCCGGGTGCATGCATCAACCCGTTTTTAGTATTAAAAATACTTTCGCTTGCTCTGATTTTACAAAACTCTGTCATAGTATTAATTGTGCTGTTAGGTGTGATAATCTGCATACAATTTTGAATTTGACTGATAAACTGTCGCCTTAAATTCAGTTGTTCTTCAATCTGCTTAGCATTCAGTCTTTCAGCACCATTGCAAACAAGAATAATCTTTTCTTCAAAAGGTTCAAGAAAGACGATTTGCGATTTACAATCGGAATATGTATCATTCAAATACACATCAGTAAACAATTCCTGTGCCTTATCTTCCACAAGGAAAAGTTTGCTGATTTTTTTATACGGATTTTTATTTTGAAGCGTAAAGGACTGTTGTTTATTGCTTGTATTTTTTAACACTATTTTTTCAAGCAATGCCTTTTTATCAAAAGATGGGCAGATTGTATGCTTTACCTCAATTTCATCAGCACGCTGACAAAATGTAAGAACGCCGTCAAATTCAACCTTTTCTGTTTTCAAAGATGAATTAAAGACCAAATCTACGCCGTTAAATCTGTAAGATAGACTACCCCTTGTTTCATTTGGAATAACCCTTATTTGCGGAAAAACGCAAAAGCGATAAATCTTCAACTTTTTATCAGAGTCAATTTTATAACTGATAATTGATGATGTCTCAAAGCCTGCCATTTCAATATGATTAAAATGCGGTAAACTACCATTATCTACTGAAAAAACAATTCCGTCTTTTTTCAAGGAATAATATTTTCCTGTTTTTTCTTTTCCGCTGAATTTTGTCCATAACGGAAAAATTCTTGGTTTTTTATATATTATCTTCATAAGCTAATCCTTGTTATTCATTTTGATTTCAAATGTAAAACAGGCATTATCCTCATACCAAAGCGGAAAATTTGTGCCCCATACATTGTTATAAAGAACATAGGAAATCCCATCTTTCTCTATATTTTCAATTTTATTATCATATTCAAGAATTTTACCTTTACCGATTGATATAAGCGGTGAATGATAATTAACAATATCAAAATTTCCGAAATTATTTTTCATAATGCACTTTTCAACTGCATGTAGATTTCTGCCGCCCATTGACACAGTGCTTTCATAATTTATTTGACTGCCAAGTTTGACCATACTGAAATCAGCAGTATTTGGATACAAATGCAGGAAAACAGCTTCCGTCAGTCGGTTTGCATCCTTCCCGCACCACAAAACATCAAATTTTAGTCCGTTACCATTTAACGTATAAACAATCTGAACATCCCTTGGAGCACCTGCCTTTTCACATACAGCACTTTCGCATTTAAGATTTGCAAACACTTTTATATATTCGTTATCTTCGCTTACAAAAGCACTGTCCATCTTATAATAAAAGCGACCCTCAGGATATTTTCCGTCAACACATTTTAGTAATGGTCTGCCGAAATCGGGATAGCCCCAAACGGCATTTTTATCCATATTGCGTGCATAGTGCTTAAACCAAAAATCATAATCACGGCTTGTGTATACACGATATTCAAATAAAGCGCTCTTATTTTTCTTTATGACTTCGTTGCCTTTATATGTAAACGCACCGATTCCGCCGTATTCATTCAGTTCAAATTCAAAATCGGAAAATTTTACAGGCTTACTGTACGGTTGATATGCTGATACATCAGCTATACTTTCAGGCATCAGCCTTTTAAGGGCAGATTTTGCTTGCTGTTTGTGACTTGCCGACAATGCATCAACTGCTTTATTTATATAATCTCTCTGCTCTGTCCAGCTTTTTTCAATAATACTGTAGGCATAATTTTTTCTGCCGTCTTTAACTTTGTTTATTATGTTTAGAATATTATAAGGAAAATCTCTGAAAGAATGCTTTACGGATACAACATCCATTTTTCTTGCTTTTTGGAAATCAGGCTTCAGGTAATTTTCATAATCAGCAAAATGTGTTTTGGCATCCATACCGCAGGTATGCTCAGCAATGCAAAGCAGGGCGTCCGAAAAACCAATATACTCATCACTGTTTCTTTGCATACTGCCATCATTCAGCCATTTACGCTTTAAATGCATAAGTTCACGCAATGCAGCAGATTTATAAGGGTCAGAGGCCGCACCGTGAATCCAGGTGTCACCAATTTCGCCCTCAAAAACAGGCAGTTTATCCTTATGTTCCCAGATAATATCGGCAAAATCATCCATTGTGCCTGCTGTAACTTCACAATCAGGAAACAGCGACTGAATTTTGCCAAATTTTTCCATAACTTTTCTTGGTGACGGTGCACCGTGATTATCAAGCGTATGGTCAAAATACAAAACCTCATCCATAAAATCACATTTAAATGCTCCGCCGTAATCACCTGAATAAATAACAATAATTTCAGCATTGCCGTCCTTCCACAAAAAACTTTCAGGCACATCAGGCATAGCTGATACACCGTTAACGCCAATATGTAAAAGCTTTATTCCGTGCTCAGCAAGGAGCTTAACAATGCCCTTTGTGTGACCGGGAACATCTGTCATTTTTGCTGCCACTGTTTTTCTGCCCCTAATTTCGTCAAGTGCATCAACTATGGAAAGTCCGTAATCAAAGGTATCATAATCGAGCAATTCGGAATGTGTTGTAAAAGGCATTGCATGAGGTACAATATTGCCGTTTTTAATTGCATTTATAAGTTTTTCTTTCTGCACATCATCTGCATTTTGAAGCATTTCCTTTAAAAGCCATGAACCTGTTGTCCACACAAAATATTTTTTATCTGCTGTGTTTACACTTTCAGCCAAGCTGATGGCATCAGGTATAAAGGTGTTCAAGTATTTTTGCCTGATATTTTCCGCATAGTCGGTAAAGCCTAAATCAAGATGTGTTTTTGAGACTACGATTACCTTTTTCATACATATCTCCTTAAACTCAGGAATAAAGTTCTCCTGTTTGGATGTTGAATTTAAACTTGTAATCCGCACCATTTTCAGTATATTCTATTTTCACAATATCAGGCTGAACAAATTCAGCACGGTGAATTTTTATATCCTTTTGTGCAAATGTATCTTTTAAAACATCAAGCTGTTCATCGCTGTATTCATCAATATTATCCGAAATAAACAGCAGACTGCCAAAGGTTGAATTGATTTTTGCAAGCAATTTTCTTTGTGCAAAATCTGTTTTAATATTCTTATCACGCAAAAGGAATACATCCGGATCATTCATCCAGGCTCTGCCGTCAAGATGGCGTCTGAATATTGTGTTGCACACTGCGTGTGTGGTGGATACCTCTTCACGGATTGCGTGCTTTCTCGGTTTCCAGCCAAGGGAAATATCCGAGCCTATACGGCAGTAATCCACCTTACCGAATGCAGGCATTAACGGAACACCACAGCCTAAAATCAATTTGTCGCCGCAGCATTCACAGAGTAAATCCATTGCATCACACATAATCTCTCCCCTTGATTTGTTGTGCATAGGAAGAACGCACGCACCATAGAGGAAATCAAGTTTTACCAAATCATAACCCCAGTCGTTAAGCACAACATCAAAAACACGTTTCAGATACGCACGAACATCAGGGTTGTAAATATCAAGCGAATAAAATCCGCCCCAGTTGTGACCTGTTTTGTAAGGCTTACCGTTTTTATCCTTAACAAACCAGTCCTTATGCTCCCTGTAAAGTTTTGATGATATAGTACCTGCAAAGGGAGCAAGCCAAAGTCCTGCAACCATACCATTTTTATGAATATTGTCTGCAAGGCTTTTCATACCGCTTGGAAATTTCTTTTTATCTGTATCAAGCCAATCACCGATTGCATTTTGATAACCGTCGTCAATCTGAAAACAATCAATCTTTGTATCCAGCTTTGAAATACTGTTCAAATCACGCAAAACAACCTGTTCATTTACATTGCCATAATAGTTATACCAGGTAGTGTAGCCAGTTCTTCTTTTGTTTTCACGGCACTGAATACCCATCTGCTCAAAATATAAATCAAAGGCTTTATTATATTCATCACTGATAAAAGCAAATGATAGTAGCTCGGTTTCATTATTAAAGGTTACACCCTCTAAATCCTTGCTGATATATATACAACTGTTTTCGGTATCAAAAGTTATGATTGTGTAACCGCTTCGTTCACTTAAAGAGCCAAAAATATCAATCTTGTTTCCGTTTCTTACATAAGCATAGGACCAGCCATAGAATATACCGCTTTTTCGTGGAAATTTATGAAAAAGGGTATCACCCGATTTACTGAATCCAATATACTTCAGTGGTGATTTGGTAACTAAAAATTCAGTCAATTTTGAAAACTCCTGCATTTGCCCGTCAGGTGTATACTCATAGCTGTCCGTCCAGCTCTGATAACCATTAACAAAAATTCTGTCATCAGCGTTAAAGCTGTAAGGAATTTTAACAGTGAATTCAGTTATTTTAATTTCTGTTTTCGGAGCAATGCTTACATTTAATTTATTATCAGCATCTTTAACATTTAATGAAAAGTGCTCTGTGTAAACAGAATTTGCAGTAAACTGTTTTCCGTTTGCCTCATATTTAAGCTTAAATGATATATTCATAAATTTTCTCTCATTCATAATTATTTATTCTTGATTGTTATGCAGTTTTCACTTTCCTCACCCCAGCTATCTACTGCATAGATTTTATAAATGTGTGCACTGCCATCGTTTTCAAGTTCAAGCTCAACTGTATCCTTCATAGTATTAATTCCGTTATAAAAATCACTGAAGAAATATTTTGTTTGCTTATCATCAATTACAACCTTGTAGGAATGAACAAAATCATCATCTGTACCTGCTGCGAATGATAAAACAAGTTTATCAATATTTATTACTGCTGTTCCTGTGGTATCGCTTATAACAGGTGCTTTATTTTCTGCTTTTCTTGAATCAAAGGTATACTTGCCATTATTTTCATAAGGGATAGGGAGACTCCACAGCATATCTGCCTTTTCTTCACATCCCATATTTCCGTCAGCAAAATTCATTCGATAAATGTCAATTGAATGATTTGAAAATTCCAAAATATATCCCATTGGCGTAGCATTTGCATTCGGCGGAATCGTTCCGTTATCCTTGCCCTGTTCCAACTCGGTATAGGAAAGGGACTGCGTATTGATAACAGTATATTCATCCTGCCATATTGAACGCTCATCAAGGAGTGAATAATGTACGTGACCACTGAAATTGACAACATTCGGATATTTTGACAAAACTTTGTTAAGGGATTTATCTCCCCAATCCTCACTGCCGTAGCTGGTGTTCATCGGCTGATTGTGAGTCATAACAAAAATTGGTTTGCCGTCCGAGTCGGAACTTGCTTTTTCAAGTTCCTTATCAAGCCATTTAGCCGTTATTCTGTAACCGCTTTTCATACTGCCGTAATTCGGTGACGCACCGATAAAATGATACCCGTTTACAACATAATGTGTCCAAGGGGATTGCTCCATAATATCTTCAAACGCTTTTATATGATTGATTGCTGTAAAAACATTTTTATTCCAGAAATCGTGATTGCCCATAATGGTTTGCACAATCGGCTTGTCATTACCAAACACCTCATCAATTGCATCAACATAGGTCTGAAAGGCAAAGCGTGTACCTAAATCACCTATATCCCCTGCAAATAAAATCATATCGGCATCATTGTTTTTTATAACCGTCAATGTCTTTTTCAGATTTTGTATATGAACACTATAATTTACAGAATCCTTTTCAGGCTCTTTTTCCAAATCCTGTTCAGTCGGAGCAAGTTGTGTGTCTGAAATAACTGCAACCTTGAAAGTATCATTATTGGTTTCAAATGTCTGCATTTCTGTTTCGTCAATTAAATTTGTATACTCATAACCGGCAAAACCGGCAGCTGCAATTCCGATTATGAATACAATACAAAGAATGATTACCATAACTTTTTTCATTTTACAATCAAACTCCTTGCTGGCTTTCTGCCAGAGCATTCAGTTCCTCAATTTCTCTTTTTTCCTTTTCCTCACGGAATGCTTTTAATTTACCCTCTTGTGCCTTTTCATCAAATTTGTAGAACAGCATAGGAATAACTTGTAGGATAAGACCCACTGCACCAAATGCAGTAAGCATAAAAAAGATTACATTCAAAAGCGTAGTATAGTTAACATCGCCGACAATTGAAGCTTTTGTTGTACTTTCAATAAGCGGCTTTGCGAGATTATTTGTGATTTTAGACATAACATCAGCATCATAGCCGAAATTATCAACAACCGCGAGCATAAGAACATTACCCACTGCGATTGCTAATTTATTCAGCAGACTTCTGAATGAGAACACTGTACCTTCCAGTCTTTTGCCTGTTCTCATTTCTATATCATCAATTACATCTGAGAACATTGCGGCAAACAGTACAGTCATAATACCAATTGGGAAGTTGGTAAAAAATCTTAAAATTGTATAGGTAACCGCCCCTGCCACAGTATTATAAGGAATAATCCAAACACCGATAATAAAACAGGCAATATCTGCAATAATACCGAAAACAGATGTACCTATCAGCAAGGTTTTTTTATCCATTTTTTTGAGGAATAACGGAACAAGTGCCATAGACAGCATATAAGATGCACCGCTGCCGACCTGAAGAAGAGGTGTAAGCAAGCCTTCACTTGTCAGCTGAACATCAAGACCGATTGTATTTTTTATCCACGCACAAAGCTCATCTATCGGAATAACGCCTGCACAATTCCATTTTGCAAAATAAGGCAGAAACATTGCACCCATATTTACAAGAGCAGAAAAGAAGAATGCTACAACAAGGCAGACAAATTTTTTATCCTTGAATACAATTTTTAAGCCGTCAATATATTTTTCCTTTTTAGGAGGAATGTACACCTTTTCCTTTATGCCGAAAGAGGCAAAAATCATCGGTATACCGCCGAGAATGGCAAAAATAAGTGCAGCGCTGAAATAGCCCATACTCTGGTTTTCTCTTCCCCATAAGCCTGCAATTGTGAAAAATAACAGTGAGGGCAGAACTGAACCGAGCGAGCCGATTATATTACTGAAAGAAAGAGCCTTAACTCTCTTTTTATCTTCAGGGAATACAAGCGGTGCTAGACCCTGATAAGGAATATCAAGCGCAGTATAAACCGTGTAATAAATAAGGTAAGCAATTATTGCATAAATAAAATTGCCCTTCTGACCGAAATTAACCGGTGCAAAAAGCAACGCTGTTGCTAAAATTACCGGTGCTGTCATCCATAATATGTACGGTCTGCATTTACCCATTTTTGTATGTGTTTTATCCACAATCATTCCCATTAACGGATCATTGACTGCATCCCATATTCTTGTGGCAGACAATATAATACTTGTCATTGCAAGTGACAGCCCAAGAACATCTGTAAAATAAAGGTTAAGTGCTGTTCCCATAATACCGTAAATGGTGCTTGTTCCAAACGGAATCAAAGAAAAGGCAAGTATTTCTCTAAAAGTTTTATCTTTTAATGGTTTACTCATTTTTCTTCCTCTGCTTTCTTAAAATATCCATATTTGTTTATTAAGAATATCAATCCTGCAATTATGCTGTTATCATAGTCATTTGATATTTCAAATCTCGGTACAGCGTAATAAGGCAAACCTGCAACTGCTTTGTCAAATATTTCTTTAAACTGATTCTGTCTGTCTGACTTGTAAAATACAATAACTTCAGGATTTAAATACACAATGGCATTCCTGACAATTTTTGCAGGATATGAAATGCTCATTATATTTTTACGCAAATCATTGATAAAACCAACTTCACCTGCAAAGCCTGCACTGCCCTCAAGCAAATGTCCGTTTGCCATTTCACCAACACCAATACCGTTGTGACCAAACTGCATTGTGATAATATTTTTAGTATTCTGTCTGTCTTTTGTACTTTCTCCAAGAACTGTCAGTTTCATATCATTTTGAATTATTATGTTAAGTCCGTATTTGTTTTCAAGAGCGGATTTCAAATCAAAGCCATTGAGTTTAGGATTATAATACCAATCTAAAATTACTCCGTCCTTAACTACACACGGCATGGATAAGCAAATAGTTCCCAAATCATATTTGCTGATGATTTTATCTATATTCCTGCAAACAGTCCCGAAAAATTCACTCATTTCAAAATGAGCCGAATAACTTTCAACACATTCAAATTTAAAATTATTAATTTTAAAAATCAAATCGTTGTTATCTATAACAAGGAATAAAAAATATTGATATTGCTCATTAATAAGATATTGCTTTGCCTTTCGTCCGCCTGTCGAATCAGCAATATCCCCCTCAATAATCATTCCATAGTCCATCGCCTGAAAAACACATTTTTTAACAGTAGTAAGACCTCCGTCAGTGTTTTCCGTAAGTTCCGATAAACTACAGACACCTTTATCACGAAGCACTTGCAAAATATCGGAAAGATTTTTATTTCTTATGTTTTTCAAAGTATCCTGTTCAACCAAAATCATACCTCCCTATAACTTATCACACGGGGTGTTATAAGTTATTATACACGCATCTAAATAACATGTCAATTATTATCTTAATTCACTTATTATGTTTAAATACCATTATTAAAAAATCAATACACCCCCCTCAGAATTTAAACCACCCCTACCTCAAAATCTGATGACGAACAATATGAGAACCTCACTCATTACAAAATTATAAATTTGAATGGGTCCCGAGAACCTTGTTATTCGCTTCGCTCATAATAAAAAGGTAAAATTTTTATTTGGTCTGGACTTTGGTAAAAAAGTGTGGTATGTGTTGTGTTGCGGAAACGCAGGCTCCGTTAGTCGCTACACAAAGGTTATATGGTAAAGGCGAGGAATAAAATCCTCGCTTCTGCACAGTTGCGGTGCCCATCATTTTGTTCATACCTGAAGGTATTCCAAAATGATGACCGCTGCCAATTCTTATTGCTCCCTTTATCTCGCACTGCGAGCGGTCGCAAACGAATCTCTCAAAAGTCTCTCACCTAAACGCTCCCAATCGCTCTCGTTCGGTTTTGGATATGAAAGATTTTTAGGTCTCTGAAAGTCTCGCAGAAAATCTCAACAGAAAAAACAAAAAAGAAATCGCCCTTAATCAGTAGCAGATTGAGGGCGATTTTGGACTATTTACGGCAATTTTGCAAAGAAAAAAGGCTTAGAACATCCAAATTCCAAGCCTGTGGCAGAGGTATAAGGATTCGAACCTTAAATGACGGAGTCAGAGCGGTAGGAACAACTAAAATTAATACCGATTTTAAGCCATATTTCAACACTTAGTGTCTGCCGAATGTCTGCATCACTTATCTTTACTATTTTTATAAGCCTATACTTTTGCCGTATTATAATCCGAATCAAATTTATATGATAATATTTCATCAACACTATCATAGCCCTTATTAATTGTTTCATAATAATCTTCTGGTAAGAATTCAATTTCTCCGGAATCGGATATTATTAAATTTTCATAAATAACATACAAGTATTCCGTTTCTATCTCTTCACTCCAAGAATCTTCGTGTGAATAAGAATAAATTAAACAAAGATTATTATGGAAAGAATGGCTTTCTGTTTTATCCTTCAAATCAGCAATATAAGCAGAATTAAACTTAAAATTAGAATAATAACCATAATCCCCATAATTATCACCGATAATGCTACTTGCATGAGAAGTAAATTTATTAAGTTCATCCTGAGATATTTTTGTTGATTTTGTAATATACTCACCCAAATCACTAAAACCAAGTACAAATTGGACAGCAAAAAATATACTTGTAATGGTTCCGCTTGTCATTCCAAATAAATACGCACTTTGAGAATTTGGTATTAACAAAGGAACAGCAATCATCATTATGTATGCAGGAGCAATGGTATTAACTATGCTCTGTTGTGGATTGCGTCCTGCTGAAATCAGGCGAATGGAATGGGATTGGATTGATTTTGATAATGCAATCTTAACAGTTGGAAAATCAAAAACAAAAGCAGGAACAGGGCGAAAAATTCCAATGCCACCACAATTAGTAAAAGCCTTGCAGGAACACAAGGCTAAAAATTTAAACGAACAGTATGTGTTTGTAAGATGCAAAAATCCAAGTTTACCAATGGATGAAAATGCGTTCTACCATGCTTGGCATAACTTCAAAAGAGAAATGGATATTGCGAATGGGGCTAAAATATATCGCAATCAAATAATTGAATCAACATTAGCTGAAGATTTAGAACCATACCTACTTCGCCACACATATTTGGCTGTTTTGTGCAATTGGAATTACGATTTAGTGGCACATTAGTGTCACACAAGTGTCTCATTTATAATGAAAACGAAATAAAAAAGCACCTGAAAAGGTGCAAAAAAGTGCCAAAAGGCGAAAAATAATGGACAATTCATTGCTGAATTGTCCAATCTGGCAGAGGTATAAGGATTCGAACCTTAAATGACGGAGTCAGAGTCCGGAGTGTTACCGTTACACTATACCTCTATATCAAATTTTTTTGCACCAATGTGCTGAAAAATTGTGCACATAATTTCTCAGTGCATAATAATTATAACCAAAAGAAAAAATTTGTCAAGTATAATTTTAAAGAAAGATGCGTTATTTATTGTTTTTGTGCAAATTTTATTGTATAATGACCTTAATTCATAAAAAATTATTAGAATCGGTGTTATTTTGAAAATACTTACTATCGGCGATGTGGTTTCAAAGCAGGGGTGCGATTATCTGCTTCAAAAACTGCCTCAAATCAAAAAAGAATTCGGTGCAGACATTACAATCGTAAACGGTGAAAATTCTGCTGTCGGGAACGGGGTTACTCCCCTGTCGGCAGACGCAATTTTCAGCGCAGGTGCAGACGTTATAACGCTTGGCAACCACGCCCTCAGGCGACCTGAAATTTACGATTATCTTGACGAGCACGAATACATTATCCGCCCTGCCAACTACCACGCATCTGCTCCCGGCAGAGGCGTAACATACATTGACAAGGGATTTGCCACGGCTGCAATTATCAACCTGCAGGGCATTGCTTTTCTTGAGCCGCACCGCAATCCGTTTGATATTATTGACAGTCTTATTGACGAGGCAAAAGAGCACGGTGCATCCGTTATAATCATTGATTTTCACGGCGAGGCTACAGGCGAAAAAAAGGCTTTCGGTTTTTATGTTGACGGCAGAGTTTCCGCCGTTTTCGGAACGCACACACACGTACAGACGAGCGACAATCAGGTTTTACCGAACGGCACAGGCTACATTTCCGACATCGGAATGACAGGACCGTACTGCTCTGTTTTGGGAGTTTCTCCCGAGCGTGCAGTGGAAAAGATGAGAACGGGTCTGCCGGTAAGATTTAAAAATGATGACGGACCGTGCACTATTGAAGGCTGCGTTTTTGAAATTGATCACAAAACGGGCAAGACAATAAACACCGAAATTTTCAGGAGATAAAAATGAAAAAAATTTTTGCAATCATTTTATCATTAACTATAATTATAACAATATTCTCGGCGTGTTCTGCCGAAAATCCCGAACCTGAAACAACTACCGTTCAGGTTGTAAATGAGGACACACTTAACATTACTGAGGATAACACAACCTTTAAACTGAGTTACACTCAGTCTGACAGTCTGAATCCTTTTGATGCAATAACCCAGAACAATCAGATTTTAAGCCAACTTGTGTTTGAAGGCCTGTTTACACTCGACGAAAACTACAAATCTGCACTTAACATCGCATCAAGTTACAGTTATTCCGACCCGAAAACACTTAACATAACCATAACGAACGGAATGAAATTCACAAACGGTGATACAATTACTGCTGATGATATTGAGCGCTCATTTTACAATGCAAAAAAGTCCGAATACTGGGAAAATACACTTTTGGGAATTGACTCCTGCAACGCTGATTCAACAAGCACAATAACTTTTAAATTGGAATACGCAAATCCATATGCACATAATTTGCTCACCTTTCCGATTGTGGCAAAAAATGAGAGCCAAAGCGGGTTTCCCGTCGGCAGCGGCAGATATTATTACGACTATGAAAACAACGATGTGGTTTTAAAAGCCAACAGGGACAAGACAGGCTTTGAACCTAAAATCACAACAATTCATCTTGAAAACATAACCTCACTTGATTCAATTGACAATGCCGTAAATATTGGCAACATAAGTTTTGCATTTCGTGATTTAAACAGAAATTCATCTGAAAAAATAAGTGCAGGCAAAAAACTTGTGAATATGAATAACCTGGTTTATATCGGAATAAACAATAAAAGCGGAGTAACTGCAAATGCTTATATAAGAAAAGCAATTTCGCTTGCTGTTGACCGTGAAGTTCTTGTAAAAAGTGCTTACGGCAATTTTGCACAAAGTGCATCTTTCGTTTTTAACCCGCAGTTTGAACTTTCGGAAACAAAACTTTTTGAAAAACAGGCAGACGTTAACGCCGCAAAACAGGCAATTGCTCAAAGCGGTATTTCCGATTTATCCTTGAATCTTCTTGTGAATAATAACAACACCGACCGTCTTTCCTGTGCAAAACTGGTTAAGCAACAACTTGAAAACGCAGGATTTTCCGTAAACATCGTTGAAGCCGGTTTTGATGAATACACACGATATGTTGAAAACGAAAATTTTAACCTTTACATCGGTGAAATCAAGTTAACTAACGATATGAATTTAAACGCCTTTTTCACGAATGCGGGCACGGCAAAATACGGTATTGATATTGACGGCGATACATCAAATGCATATTACAATTACCTGAACGGTGACGCTGAACTGGGCAGTTTTCTGCTTGCTTTTTCAAATGAAATGCCGTATGTGCCGCTTGTTTACAGAAAAGGAATGGTCTGCTTTTCAAAAGCAATGAGCGGTGACGTGCAAAGTACGGTTACGGATAACTTCGGCAACATTGAAAACTGGTATTTCGCAGGAGAATAAGCGGCCGCTTACGGCAACAGGAACGATTTAATATTTTATCTATTGATATATACTTTCAAATGTAATATAATTAATACGTTATATATAAAACATACATTATTTTAAAATCAATGAACGGAGGTTCATTTATGATTAAATTTGAAAACCCGAGCGGCTATATTGAAATAACCAATAATTATTTCCAGAAACTGGTCGGTAAAGTTGCACAGTCCTGCTTCGGTGTTACGGGTATGGTTACCGCAAACCCGATGCAGAGCATTAAAGCAATCATTAAAAACAGAGTTGATATTGATAATTCAGATCAAGGTGTAACAGTAAAAAGCGTAAACGGCGCTCTTGTTATTGATTTGCACATTTCCGTTTCTTACGGAGTAAATATCAGCGCAATTGCAGACAGCATTACCAATAAGGTACGCTACACGGTTGAATCCGTAACAGACCTGAAAGTTGCAAACGTAAATGTGTTTGTTGATGCAATAAATTAAAGGAGATTATTCTATTCAATGATTACAGGAAAAATGTTTCGAGACGGAATAATTTCCGCCTCCAACAATATTTCAAACAGCAGACAGGCTGTTGATGCACTTAATATCTTTCCGGTGCCTGACGGCGATACCGGCACAAATATGAGTATGACTATCGGCGCTGCCGCAAAGGAAATGGCCGTGCTTGACGATGACTGCACAATTTCAGAGGCTTCATCACGCTGCGCTTCTGCCCTGCTCCGTGGAGCAAGAGGCAACAGCGGTGTTATACTTTCGCTTATTTTTCGTGGATTTTCAAAAGCCTTCAAGGGTCTTGATACTGCCGACGGCAAGGCAATCGCCAATGCTTTTAAAGAGGGCACTGACGCCGCCTACAAGGCAGTTATGAAACCGACCGAGGGCACAATCCTTACAGTCGTGAGAGAAGCAGCAGAGGGCGCCGCCGAAATGCTTAAAGCAAACGATGATCCGCTTGAGGTTGCTTTTGCCGCACTGACCTCTGCTAAAGAAGCACTCGCAAAAACCCCCGAACTTCTGCCCGTTCTGAAAAAAGCAGGCGTTGTTGACGCAGGCGGTCAGGGATTTGTACTTATTTTACAGGGTTTTGAAAGCGTGTTTAACAACAATGCAATTGTTCAGCCGCTTGACGGCACTGCCGTTGCGCCTGTTGTAACTCCAAGCAAAAAAACAGTTGCCGATGCATCTGACGATATTGAATTCGGCTACTGCTCGGAATTTCTTATTGAAAAATCAAAAAACACCGAAGGCAAAGACCCTCTCAAACTCCGTGCTTACCTTGAATCAATCGGCGACTGCGTAGTAGTTGTTGATGACAATGACATTATCAAGGTTCACGTTCATTCAAATGAACCCGGCAATGTTATTCAGGCTGCTCTTAAATACGGTCAGTTAATTAATATTAAAATCGACAATATGCGCTATCAGCACAGAAATGCAGACGAAGGCGTTAAAGACGGCGAAATGCCGATTATGCCGTCGGTTGAGCCAGTAAATGACTACGGCTTTGTTACTGTATGTGCAGGCGACGGACTTTCGGAACTGTTTAAAGACATCGGTGCAGACATTGTTGTAAGCGGCGGTCAGACTATGAACCCGTCTACAGACGATATTCTGAACGCAATTATGGCTACTCCTGCCAAAACGGTTTTTGTACTTCCGAACAACAAAAACATTATAATGGCGGCTGAGCAGGCAATTCCGCTTGCAAGTGGCAGAGATGTGCGCGTTTTACAGACAAAAACGATTCCGCAGGGCATCTCGGCAATGCTTATGTTTGACGAATGCGAGGACACCGACTCAAACCAGATGAATATGATGGAGGCTGCCAAGAATGTGGCAACAGCTCAGGTTACCTTTGCCGCAAGAGACAGCGAGGTTGACGGCAGACCTGTTAAAGAGGGCGAAATTATGGGTCTTTGCAACGGCAAAATCAGATTCCTTGGTGACGATATTGCCGACATTGCCTTCAAATCCGCCGATAAATTATTCAAGAGAAACGTTTCAAGTCTTGTTACCATCATTTACGGCGAGGGTGTTGAAGAAGAAACTGCACTTGCCGTTGAACAAAAACTTCGCGGCAAATACGGCGACGATATAGACATCAGCCTCGTAAACGGAGGACAGCCGATTTATTACTTTATAATTTCAGTGGAGTAAAAATGATTAATCTTAATGATGATATAAAATTCATTAAAGGTGTTGGAGAAAAAAGAGCCGAGCTTTTCAGAAAGCTCGGCATTTCCGATATTGGCTCACTTGTGCATTATTTTCCAAGAAATTATCAGGACTGGTCAAAGGAAATGACTGTTGCCGACTGCACCGACAATGCCGAAGCCTGCATAAAAGCAACACTTATCACGCCCGTTTATGAGCACAGGGTAAGAAAGGGAATGACCCTTTACAAATGCAGTTTTACAGACGGAAAAACCACAATTAAGGTTACAATTTTCAACAACAAATTTCTTGCAAAATCGCTTAAAGAATTTAATGATTACATTCTGTTCGGCAAAATCACAAAGGCTTTAACCTACGCTGAAATGAGCTCGCCTAAAATTGAAAAGGCAGAGGATAATATCGGCATTCACCCGATTTACCCTGCCACGGAAAAACTGAGTTCCAAAGCCATTTTAAACGTTATCAAAACCGCGCTTGACAGTCTGCCTGAATTTGTCGAAACACTGCCGAAATACATTATAGAAAAATACGGCCTTTGCAGTCTTGATTTTGCAATCAGGCAGATTCATTTTCCGACTGACTTTGAAAACCTTGACAAAGCAAGAAAAAGGCTTGTTTTCGAAGAACTGCTTATTTTACAACTCGGTTTATTAAAACTGAAAAGCAGAAACAGAGAACAAACAGACCTGATTATAACCGATGATTTTACAAAAGAATATTTCTCACTGTTACCGTTTTCGCCGACAAATGCACAAAAAAATGCAATTGCCGACTGCATTGCCGATTTGAAAAAGGGTTACCCGATGAACAGGCTTATTCAGGGCGATGTGGGCAGCGGCAAAACGGCAGTGGCAGGCGGAGCAGTCTACTCGGCAGTAAAAAACGGCTTTCAATGTGCGCTTATGGCACCTACGGAAATACTTGCCGCACAGCATTTTGAAACACTTTCGTCACTGCTTGAAAACACCGATTTCAGAATTGCACTGATAACGGGAAGCACGCCTGCTAAAGAAAAACGGCTGATAAAATCAAACCTTGCAAACGGTGAAATTGACCTTGTCATCGGCACACACGCACTGATTCAAAACGATGTTGAATTCAAAAATCTTGCACTTGTAATTACAGATGAACAGCACCGTTTCGGCGTTAATCAGCGCAGTGCTCTGTCATCAAAAGGCAGAAATGTGCACACAATCGTTATGAGCGCAACACCGATTCCGAGAACGCTGGCACTGATGATTTACGGCGATCTTGATATTTCCGTTTTAAATGAACTGCCACCGGGTAGGCAGAAAATACGCACCGACGTTGTAAATTCATCATACCACCAAAGAATATACAAATTCATCAGAAATGCAGTTGACAGCGGCAGGCAGGCATATATTGTATGCAGTCTTGTTGAAGAGGGCGAAACGGATTTAATCCCCGCCGTTCAGTATGCCGAAGAACTCGCAAACACTGCATTCAGAGGCTATAACATCGGAATTCTGCACGGCAAAATGAAAGCCGCCGACAAAGAAAAAATTATGAAATCCTTTTCAGACGGCGATGTTAAAATTCTGATTTCCACAACTGTTGTTGAGGTCGGCGTTGATGTGCCGAACGCAACCATTATGGTTATCGAAAACGCCGAGCGTTTCGGTCTTTCACAACTTCATCAGTTAAGAGGCAGAGTAGGCAGAGGAACAGAGCAGTCCTTCTGTATTCTTGTGTCGGACAGTGAGAGCGAAGCATCAAAAGAGCGCCTTGCAATTATGAAAAAATATTCAGACGGCTTTAAAATTGCCGATGAAGATTTAAAGCAGCGAGGACCGGGCGACTTTTTCGGCAACAGGCAGCACGGTCTGCCCGATTTAAAGGTTGCCGATATGATCGGCGATATGGAAACGCTTAAACTTTGCAGAAAATGCGCAGACGAAATCCTTAAAAAGGATTTTAAACTTGATTTGCCCGAGCATCAGCTGATTCTCAATCAAATCAACAATATGTTCAGAAAAACTGCAAATAATTAATAAATTTCTACACACCGTCAGACTGTCGAGAAATAGAACAGAATTTTGCATTTTGCGAGTGGGTGCCGTACATAGGTACTGCCCCCGAGCAAAAGGCAAAAAACGCCAAATCCCTAAGAAACTCGACGTTTCTTAGGGATTTCTATAACGTTATTACAAAACGGGTCGATGATTCGTTTTCGACCGCCTGCAATGCAGGATAAAGGGAGAAAAAAGAATTTGCAGCGGTCAAAATTTTTGAGCACATTTTTGTGCGATTATAAATTTTGGGCACCGCAATCCGAAAGACGCCGACCCCTACAACAGTATGATTACCAACATATATTATAATTCGGCGTGGTTCTGACCATTTATCGACAGTCTGATGCAACCATTGGTTGCCGAATTGACAGGGCATAATGGTGGATATGCAACCGTCGCTTATGCTAAAATAACGGCAGTCAAGGAGGTAATTCATATGAATATTGCAGACAGAATTCAGCATCTGCGAAAGGCAAAGGGCATTTCACAAGAAGAACTTGCCGACAAAATAGGCGTTTCAAGGCAGGCGGTTTCAAAATGGGAGAGCGAACAGAGCACACCCGATATTGACAAAATCATTCTGCTGAGTGATTATTTTGAAACAACAACCGATTACCTTATTAAAGGTATTGAACCGACAGAAGAAAATAAGCCGACAGCAGAACATAAAGAAAAACCGAATGCGCTGATTTTTACGTTTGCAGGCACAATTCTTAATGCCGTCGGACTGATTGCGGCATTCGCAATTGAACTGACAAAACAAACGCCCTTATCATTAGGAATAGGCTTTATTATACTGATAATGGGCACAGGCATTTTTAAAGCAGGGCAAATCATCAACAGTGATAAAAAAAGGCAGGCACGCAACCTGTTTTCCGCTGTCAATATATGGCTGCTGATGTTTATTCCGCTTTCTCAGATTGCAAACATTATTGCAGGGGTCACACGTGGATTTTCCCCGTCAATTTCTCCGTTCCCCGAAATTGAAAGCACATTTACGGCGCTGACTGTATTTCTCATATTATATCTGCCGATATGCATCATTACAGATATAATTGTGTGGGTTAAATCAAAAAAGCATGAGCAATAGTACGGGAAGGCACGGAGACCCTCCCCTACAAATGAAGTCTTTCCATAAGGGAAAGGCTTTTTTAATGATATTAAAATATTATATGCTCTGCTTTTCTTGGATTTTTTCATAATTCCTGTACCATTTTATTGAAATGATTGACATACGCTTTAAAATAATCTATGTTTAATATAAAGATAAATTCGGAGGGAAAATTTATGGTAAGCAAAACAAAACACCTACTTGATGACAAAACAATAAAAGTTATGTGCAGAAAAGCAGGAATTGAAAACGTTAAAAACATTGCACCGCTCGGTGCAGGCGAATTCAATGCCGTATATGAAATTACGGCTGACAGGGCATATGTGCTTAAAATCGCACCGAAAAACGACACGCCTGTTATGACATATGAAAAAAATATGATGCAGACGGAGGTCTATTGGTACGATATAATAAGAAACAACACAGACATTAAAGTGCCCGATGTTTATTACACCGATTTTTCAAAAACGCTTATTCCGTCTGACTGGTTTATTATGGAAAAACTTGAGGGCAGACAGAGAAATGAAATAAAAATGGACAAATCCGAACTTAACAAAAGAACCGCACATATGGCTGCCGAAATACATTATATTAAAAATGACAGATTCGGCTATGTTCAGAACGGTCTCTATGATAACTGGTATGATGCACTTTCAAATATGATTAAAAATCTTTTGCTTGATGCACGCAAAATGAACAAAAAGTCAAAAAGAGGCGAAAAACTTTTAAATTATGCCGAAAAATATAAAAATATATTAAAAGCAGTGCCCTGCTCAATGGTGAATTATGATATCTGGGATCCAAATGTTATCTGCCGTGAGCATAATAACGGCGAAATTGAATTTCAATGGATAGACCCCGAAAGAAGTTTCTGGGGTGACAGAATTTTTGATTTCATCTGCCTTGACAGCATTATGGACACAATGAAGAATAAAAAAGAATCAATTAAAAATTACAACGAAAAAGCCGAAATTCCCGTTGAAATAAACAGAGAAACTGAAATACGCTTTGCCTTTGCAATGGGGCTTCTTGCACTTATTCAGGAGGTTGAAAAATATTATCGCTACACGCCGCATCATTTTGGATGGTGGCGTAACGTAATCGGCAGTAATTATTATTACGCCGAAACATTCAGGGTTCTGAAGAATGGCTGATAAACTTTTAAAAACAGAAGAAATGCGCACAAAAAGTATTCCGCTGTTAATTCTGAAATACTCACTTTCAACCTTTGCCGCACTGTTTTTCAACGAACTTTACAACATTGTTGACACTGTTTTCGTAAGCCGCGGTGTTGGTGACAACGCAATGGGCGGAGTATCAATCATTTTTCCTTTTATCCTTATTCAAAGTGCCGTATCGCAGACAATCGGCTCAGGCGCCGCCACAATAGTTTCAAAACATTTAGGCAAAAATGATTTTGAAAAAGCAGGAAATACAACGGCTAACGCAATGCTTGCTTTTTACTCGGTTTCAATCACTATAACCGTACTTGGGCTGATTTTTATAAAACCCCTGCTCCGCCTGTTCGGCGCAACAGATGATATTATGCCCTTTGCTAAGGAATATTTTACAATCATTTTGCTTGGAAATGTATTTTCGACAGGCTTTTCATCTATAATCAGAGCAGAAGGAAAAATGGTCTACTCTCTGCTGATATGGCTGATACCCACTGCCGTGAATGTTTCGCTTGACGCAGTTTTCATTTACGGGCTTCATATGGGCGTAAAGGGGGCGGCGCTGGCAACAGTAATCTGCTATTTTACAAGTTTTCTTATGTGGGTAATCTTTATCAATAAACTTTCTGTTCAAAAACTGAAAAAGCCCGAAATTGATTTTAAAATTATAAAAAATATAATCGCGCTCGGAATCCCGATGCTTTTGCAGCTTGGCAGCATTTCAATTTTATTTGCACTTATAAACAAGGTGCTTTCATTAAACGGAGGAACGCTCGGCATTAACACATTTGCGTATGTAAGCAAAATTCTCAGTTTTGCAATTGTGCCGTTCAACGCTGTTGCCGCGGCAATTTCACCGATTATAAGTTACAATCACGGCGCAATGGCAATAAAAAGAATAAACAAAACCTTTAACAGCAGTATAATAATCTGTGAAGCATATGCCGTTTTGGGCTTAATCTTTGCTTTTGCATTATCGGGAAGTATTCTAAAAATATTTACCGATGATGCCCAGATAATTAATCAGGGAACACAGGCACTAAAAGCATTGTCGTTTGCAATGCCGTTTCTGCCTGTTACGCTAATTTCGAGAACTTATTTTCAGGCAATGGAGCAAAAAACAAATGCAATAATATCAAACAGTCTTTTGCTGATATTTGCACTTGTCTCCATTATTATTTTTACGGCAGTATGGGGAATTCAGACCATATATTTTTCCATATCGGCTGCCTGCATACTGTCCTGCACGGTATCGGTTATTATAAAAGCAAAGGGCAGAAAACAACTGTAAAAATAAGAACACGATGATGGCATCGTACCCGGCAACATATAAAACACCGCAGAAACCAAGTGTTTCTGCGGTGTTTAACATTTTTCAATTATAATTTTATTGAGCAGGCACGGTTTCCGACGGCGGTTCGGTGGTGGTTTCCGCTGCACCGTAAACCTGAATCAAAACTTCTTCACCTTTGGCTACGGTTGAGCCTGCCGACGGTGCCATACCGTAATTCGATTTCACCTTACCCTCGGTATATGTGCCGTCATTATAAACAGTCACAATTTTCACTTCAAAACCCTCTGCCTCAAGTTTGCTGACTGCCTCATCCTTCATAAGTCCGCCGACATCGGGAACATTTGCAGTTTCAACACCTTTGCTGACTGTAAGAACAATGGCAGTACCCTCGGTAACCGTTTCGCCCTGAGCAATGCTCTGCTTAAACACAATTCCTTCTTCCACATCTGCAGAATACGCATACTCAAATGTAATTTTGAACTGAGCATTCCACGGTCCGTTATTTTTGATATCACTTTCGGCATAACCAACCGAACTGAAATCAGGCACGGTAACATTTGCAAGTGTTGTAGGCGCAGTTGTGGTCTCTTTTTCAAGCAAACCAAGTGTATTGACTGCATAAAAAGCGCCTGCGGCAACTGCAACCAAAACAACAAGTGCAATTATAAGTTTTGTGATTTTCTTTTTCTTTTCTTTTTCGGCTCTCTTCGCCTCACGCTGAGCCTCTCTTGCACGGTGAAGTTCCTGCTGCTTTGCCTCCTGAACGGCAGGGTCAGTTCTTTTTACGTCCTCACCCGCCTGTGAGGTTGTTGCTGATTTTGCAACTACCGAAGGTGCAGCGTTCAGCAGTTCTCTGTAATCATAAATCGTCTGTATACGCTTTTCCGGGTAAATCTGAAGTCCGCCGCCAAGCGCTTTGATAACATGAGCAGGAATTTTTTCGGCAATCCTGTTTGGTATCATAAGTTTATCGTTTGACTCTCTTGAAACTGCATCGGGAGGATTTGTGCCGACCAGCGCTCTGTAAATACAGGCAGAAAAAGCATATATATCCGTAGCGGGGCAGACTTTGTGATTGTTCTCATACTGCTCAAGGGCAGTATAACCCTCGTGTACATTAAATTCCATCTCGCTTGAAGCATAATTGCACTCGTTAATGCAAAATCCTGCAAGCCTTACCTTACCGTCTCTGCACAAAACAAGATTATCGGGATTAATTCCGCCGTGAATAATACCGTTTGAATGAAGATTTTCAAGCGTGGTAAGCACAGGCATAAACATAAGCCTTGCCTTATCCCACAGAATATTATTTTCATCTGTTTTAAGCAGAAAATCATGCAATGTTACATAATCCGTTTTTTCACAGACTGCATACGCCGTCTGATTAGCCTCAAAAACATCAAGCACGGGAATAACGGCAGAAAGTGCATTCATACTGCGAAGCGTCTGCCACAATTTTAAAAATTCTGCTTTATATGAATTATAATTTTTTCTGAAACGCTCACGAATATGAACATCGTTATTACCCTCAAGCCTGTTTGCAATGCCCTTAGGCAGAAATTCACGGATTGTGACAACTGCGTCCTTCTGCATATCATAGCCGATATAAGTAACAGCATCGCTTTCTTCATTAATGACATTGCCGACTGCATACCTTGATGCCAGCACTGTTTTTCGCTGAAGATAAAGCATCGGCGTGATTTTATCATTATCAAAACCGCATTGACTGCAAACACTGCCTGCGGTTAATTTTTCAAAGCAGTTCATACAAATATTATCTGCAAAATCCATTCTAATTTCCATAGCCTTTCCGACTACAATTAGGTCATTAAAAATCATTAATACGCTTTGCCTGTAGTCGGACAAGGCGTATAGTGGAAATTCAGCCATCTCAAAATTATGCCACAGGCAAATTTTGAGGGCAATATAATTTGATTAGTGTGATTTTTCATACTAATCACCTTAATATCCTTATAGATATATTAATACATTATATAGTTTAACAATTGACGCACCGTTTGTCAAGCAAGGGTGCTTGATAAAAAAAGAGTTATGTTATATAATTAATATAGTTTTAATTTATTAACAGAATTTAATTATTTGAGGTACAGACTATGAATTTTACGAACTTACCGAACGGAATGTGTGACGGCTTTGTTCTTCTCAAAAAATGTGAAGAAAAGAAAACGAAAAACGGTTCAACTTATCTCGATCTGATTATCGGTGATAAAGACGGCGAACTGCCTGCCAAACTGTGGGATTACAACGGCGGTGATATGTTTGAGGCTGAAATGGTTGTTAAAATCAGGGGAACTGTTGAGCAGTACAACGGCAAAGAGCAGTTCAGAGTAGCACAAATCCGCCCTGCTTCATCATCAGACAATTACAATATTGCAGACCTTGTACCTGCGTCGGAAGTAGGCGGAGCACAAATTTTTGATATGCTGATGAGGCGTGTAAACGCATTTAAAGACAGTGACCTGAAAGCCGTTGTTTCATCAATTATGCAGGATAAAAAAGATGTTCTTATCACCTGCCCTGCCGCTTTCAGACTGCACCACGCAATGCTCGGCGGCCTTATGCTGCACACAATCTCCATAGTCAGAATGGCAGAGGAAATTTGTAAAATTTACCCGAATATTGACAAAGATTTGCTTTTATCAGGCGCAATTCTGCACGATGTTGCTAAAACGTGGGAGTTTGAACTTTCCAAGTCGGGTCTTGTAAAAAGTTACTCAACAGAAGGCGAACTGATAGGTCACCTTGTAAAAGGCGCAATGTATGTTGAAGAAAAAGCAAAGGAACTGGGTATAAAAAACGAAAAAATCGCCCTGCTTGAACATATGATTTTGAGCCACCACGGTGTGCCTGAATTCGGCTCACCGATAAGACCGATGTTTTTAGAGGCTGAAATCCTATCGTCACTTGACACGCTTGATGCCGCTATTTTTGAAATCAACAGTGCAACAAGCAAGGTTGAAAAAGGTTCATTTACCGACAGGCAGTGGGCGCTTGACAACAGAAAACTCTATAACCACGGGCTTTCATCAACAGAGCACAAAGTAAATCTTGGAGATTAAGATATGGAAAACACAATGAACAACTGGACTGAAATAGCCATTACGGTTTCAACTGCCGACATTGACAATGCAGGAAACATAGCCAATATGGTTGTACCTTACGGTATTTACATAGAAGACTATTCAGCACTTGAAGAAGAAACGCTTGAAATTGCCCACATTGATTTGATAGAGCAGTCACTGCTTGAAAAAGACAGAACAAAGGGCATTATTCACGTTTATGTAAATCCGCACGAAAATCCGCTCGAGGCTGTTTCGTTCATCAAAGAACGCCTTGAAAGCGAAAAAATTTCTTTTGATATCACAATTGCAGACTGCAAAACAGAGGACTGGGTAAACAACTGGAAACAGTATTTTCATCCAATGCCGATTGGGAAAAAATTGCTTATAAGACCGACTTGGGAGGACGAATATGACCCACAGGGCAGAACAGTTCTGCACATTGAACCTGGACTTGCATTCGGCACAGGCAGCCACCCGACAACAAAACTTTGCCTTGAAACGCTTGAAAATTATATAAATAAAAATTC
This sequence comes from Eubacterium sp., assembly GCA_014465955.1. GTDB lineage: Bacteria > Bacillota > Clostridia > Oscillospirales > Acutalibacteraceae > Eubacterium_R. The sequence goes on from JACTVT010000006.1 coordinate 34,659, forward strand.
AACCGTGCTGGACATCGGCTGCGGCAGCGGAATTCTGTCCATAGCAAGCCTGCTGCTCGGTGCAAAATCTGCTTTCGGCGTGGATATTGACAAACTTGCAGTTAAAACTGCGCTTGAAAATGCAAAGGAAAACGGCTTTGAGCCGCCTGTTTTCAAGGCTGTAAACGGCAATCTGTCCGACAAAGTTACAGGAAAATACAACGTAATTGTTGCCAACATTGTTGCCGATATTATTATGGATTTCAACAAAGAAGTAGGTCATTTTCTTGACAAAGACGGCGTATATATTACAGGCGGAATTATAGACAGCCGTAAAGATGAAGTTATTTATTCATTTGAGCAGAACGGCTTTAAGATTATTGAAAATTTTGAAGAAAAAGGTTGGAATGTATTTGTCTGCAAAGCAAAATGAAAAAATTACGGGGTAAAAATTTATGAAAACGGCATTAATTATACTTATTGTATTATTGGCTATTGTTATACTTTTTGTTTTAATATGCGGTTTTATTTTTAATCAGGCAGTATGGCGAAAACAACTTCCGATACCTGCATTTTTAGTAAATATGCTTGCAGGTAACGAAGACAACGGCAACAAAAAATACGACAGCGACCACGATAAAGCACTTAAAGAATTTACGGATTTGCCCTTTGAAAAAGTTGAAATGACTGCTGAAAACGGCGAAAAAATGCACTGCAAGGTGCTTGTTCCGCCAATCTCAAACGGCAAACTGATTATAGCGTGCCACGGTGCAAGGAGCAGCGGAGTCGGTGAATTCTGCTTTATGAAGGACTACTTCTGCAGAAACGGATTTACGATTATTATGCCCGACCACCGGGGCTGCGGAGAAAGCGACGGCAAATTTTTAGGCTACGGCACACACGAATCGGCAGACACGCTGAAATGGCTTGATTATGCGAAAAAACGTTTCCCAAAACTTGATATTTTTCTGCTTGGCGTATCTATGGGCGCGGCAACTGTGCTTATGATGAGCGACAGAGTTTCACAAAAAGATGTTAGGGGAATTATTTCCGACTGTGCATATACCTCGGTTAAAGACGAATTTTCATATCAGGTTAAAACGTCATTCCACTTCCCCTCCCGACCGCTGCTTGATATATGCAACGTTTACTGCAAAGCACTGTGCAAATACGGGTTCAAAGATGCCGAGCCGATAGAGCACGTAAAAAATGCAAAAGTGCCGATTTTGTTCATTCACGGCAAATCCGATGATTTTGTGCCGTTTTATATGGAAAAACAACTTTATGACGCCTGCAAATCGGATAAAACACTTGTTGAAGTGGACGGCGCAATCCACGCACGAAGTTATTACACAAATCCAATGCAGTATGAAACTGCTATGAATGAATTTATAAAAAAATACAGTTAGTAATAAAAAAAGCCCTCCTTGTTAAAGGAGGGAGGACCGCTTGCGGTGGGAGGATTCTATAAATGAATCCCTCCGCCTCGCAAACTCGGCACCTCCCTTTGACAAGGGAGGCTCATTTTCTTTTATAATGCTTTCGTTTCAATTCCTTCCATAATATTTTCAACGAACGTATCAAGCGTCATTGCGCCCTGCTCGCCGTCTTTTCTTGAACGGACTGAAATTGTGCCGTTTTCAATATCCTTATCACCAGCGATAATCATATAAGGCACCTTTTCAAGTTGTGCTGCTCTGATTTTGAATCCCATTTTTTCGGATCTGTCATCAATTTCACAGCGAACGCCCTTTGCCTCAAGCGCTTTTTTAACATCATAAAGATAATCAAGATGTCTGTCTGCAATCGGAAGAAGTTTAACCTGAACAGGAGCAAGCCATGTAGGATAAGCACCTGCAAAATGCTCTGTAAGAATACCGATAAATCTTTCAATACTGCCGAATACAACTCTGTGAATCATAATCGGTCGGTGCTTTTCACCGTCAGCACCAATGTATTCAAGTTCAAATCTTTCAGGCAACTGGAAATCAAGTTGAATCGTTCCGCACTGCCATGTTCTGCCAAGGCAGTCTGTAAGATGGAAGTCAAGTTTCGGGCCGTAGAATGCACCGTCACCCTCGTTTACCTCATAATCATAACCGAGTTCGGTAATAGCGTCACGGAGTGCATCTGTTGCAATATCCCAGTCTTCCTTTGCGCCCATTGAATCCTCGGGCTGTGTTGAAAGTTCAATATGATATTCAAATCCGAATGTACTGTAAACCTTATCAATCAGACTTACTACACCCTTGATTTCATCTTTAATCTGCTCACGTGTCATAAATATATGAGCATCATCCTGTGTAAAACAGCGAACACGCATAAGACCGTGAAGTGCACCTGAAAGTTCGTGTCTGTGCACCAGACCGAGTTCGCCCATTCTTAAAGGAAGTTCCTTGTATGAGTGCATTTTTGTTTTATAAACAAGAATGCCGCCCGGGCAGTTCATAGGCTTAACTGCAAAATCAGTATCATCAATTACTGTAGTATACATATTTTCTTTATAATGATCCCAGTGACCGCTTCTTTCCCACAAAGCACGGTTGAGCATCATAGGGGACTGAATTTCATCATAACCTGCAGCACGGTGAATTTCTCTCCAGTAATCAACAAGTGTATTCTTTAAAATCATACCCTTTGGCAGAAAGAACGGAAATCCCGGACCCTCTTCCATAATAGTGAAAAGTTCAAGTTCTTTACCGATTTTTCTGTGGTCACGCTTTTTAGCCTCTTCAAGCATGGTTAAATGCTCTTCAAGCATAGATGCTTTTGGAAATGCAGTACCGTAAACACGGCACAGCATCTTGTTTTTTGCATCACCGCGCCAGTATGCGCCTGTGCAGTTTGTAAGTTTGAACGCCTTAACAACCTTCATATCCATAAGGTGAGGGCCTGCGCAGAGTTCTGTAAATTCGCCCTGTCTGTAAAAACTGATAGGCTCGCCCTTTTCGGCGTGTTCATTAATCAGTTCAACCTTGTAAGGCTCGTTCTTTTCTTCCATTAATTTAATTGCCTCTGCGGGTTCAAGTTCAAATTTTTCAATCTCAAAGCCCTCTTTAACAATTGCTTTCATTTCCTTTTCGATTTTCTCCAGATCCTCGGGTGAAAACGGCCTTTCAACATCAAAGTCATAATAAAATCCGTCTTCAATGGCAGGACCTATAGTCAGTTTTACATCCGGATAAAGCCTTTTGACTGCCTGTGCCATAATATGAGATGCAGTGTGGTTAAATGTTTTTTTACCATCTGCATTATCAAATGTAAGAACCTCAAAATTACAGTCGCAGTCAACAACTGTTCTTAAATCCTTAACCTCTCCGTTGATTTTGCAGGAGCAGGCATTTCTGTAAAGGCCCATTGAAATTTCTTTTGTTATATCACCTGCTGTAATCGGTGCGGAAAATTCCTTAACTGAGCCGTCTTTTAACGTAACTTTCATAATTATCTCTCCTTAAAATAAAAAAATAACACCCTGCGATAAACACAGGGTGAATAAATATCCACGGTTCCACCTGAATTGCACAAAAATGTGCCGCTCTCTGCCCTGTAACGCAGGCAACACGGCCGGTATTAGCGGCTCTCGGGGATGGTAACTTACGACTTTCTAATATGCCGATTTCAGCATGCACGGCACTCTCTGAAATAAAAAGGTTCGCAGTCTTGTTCCCGTCAACGATTTATTAAGTTTATTATAACACCGATTTAATTAATGTCAACAGGTTATTTTATACGTTTTTTACACTTTGACAGCATAATTTTTTTACAGATTTGTAAACTTTAACGATTTTTGAACACCGCAAACTTGACATATACAAGATATAGGTGTATTATATTTTAGAAATTCTAAATACTGATTTAAATTTCAAACTTTTTTTAGATTGCATTAAACTGTACCTTTTCTGATGAAATTTTTAACTTTTTAAAAAGAATATTAACAGAAGGAGGTGCTATTGAATGATGAGTATAGGCGTAGCAATTGCCGTTATTGCTGTTGTTGCCGTAGTTTTCGGAGTAATCGGTTTCTTTGCAGGTTCGGAACACAGAAGAAAAGCAAATGAAAAAGAAATCGGTTCTGCCACAAGCGAAGCAACAAAAATTATGAACAACGCTTTATCCGAGGCTGAAAAAACAAAGAAGGCAAGCCTTATTGAAGCAAAAGATGAAATACACAAACTCCGCTCTGACGCTGATAAAGAAATCCGTGAAAGACGAAGTGAAGTTCAGCGTCAGGAAAACAGACTTAATCAGAGAGAAGAATATCTTGATAAAAGGGCTGATTCCATTGAGGCAAAAAATGAAAATCTCAGCGTAAAGCAAAAAGAAATTGAAGAAAAATTACTCGAAATTGATAGCATCAAGAAAAGCCAGTTTGATATGCTGGAAAAAATATCAGGTTTAACACAGGAACAGGCTAAAGAACAACTGCTCCAATCTCTTTCAGATGAACTTGATACTGAAAAAAGCAAAAGAATTATTGAAAATGAGCAGATGATAAGAGATCAGAGCAATGTTATTGCCCGTGAAATTATCGGAACTGCAATTCAGCGCTGTGCCGCTGAACACACAGCCGAAACAACCGTTTGCGTTGTTGCACTGCCTAACGACGAAATGAAGGGCAGAATTATCGGCCGAGAGGGCAGAAACATTCACTCTCTTGAAACCATTACAGGCGTTGAGTTTATTATCGACGATACACCTGAAGCAATCACCGTAAGTTCTTTTGACCCTGTAAGAAGGGAAATTGCCCGACTGACGCTTGAGCGTCTTATTCAAGACGGCAGAATCCATCCGACAAAAATTGAAGAACTTTACGAAAAATCAAAAAGAGAAGTTGAATACACCATCAAACAAGAGGGCGAAAAAGCCGTTCTTTCGGCAAACTGCGGCTCATTGCACCCTGAACTTGTTAAACTGCTTGGTAAGTTAAAATACCGTACATCTTACGGTCAGAGCGTACTTCGCCACAGTCTTGAAGTAAGTTACATTGCAGGACTTATGGCAGCAGAACTCGGTGCAGATGAAAAGACAGCACGCCGTGCAGGTCTTCTTCACGATATCGGTAAAGCGCTTGACCATGAATTTGAAGGCTCACACGTTGCACTTGGTGTTGAATACGCACGCAAGTACAAGGAAAATGAAACTATTCTCAATGCCATTCAGGCTCACCACGGTGAAGTAGAATGCAAAACTGTTGTTGCATGCCTTGTTCAGGCTGCAGATGCCGTTTCTGCATCACGCCCCGGTGCAAGAAGAGAAAATATTGAAAATTACATCAAACGTTTGCAGCAGCTTGAAGAGATTTCAACAAGTTTCAACGGCGTTGAAAAAGCATTTGCACTTCAGGCAGGCCGTGAAGTAAGGGTTATGGTTAAGCCCGAAAAGATTAAGGACGACAGAATGCCTTATATTGCAAGGGAAATTGCGAAAAAAATTGAGGCTGAAATGGAATATCCGGGTCAGATTAAGGTTAATATTATCCGTGAATCCCGTGCTTTTGATGTTGCAAAATAAAACTTTGATAAATGGCAGGACTTTTAATCCCTGCCATTTTTAATTCTTTTGGTTCAGAGTAGGGCACCCCGTCCTACGAAAATTATAACAAGGAGAAGATAATATTTATGATTAAACACATTGTATGTTTTAAACTGAAAGACAATTCACCCGAAAAGAAAGAAGAGGCAAAGGCAAGGCTTCTTTCTATGAACGGCAAGATTGACCTTATCCGTGATATCGAGGTAGGTGCTGATTTTCTCGGCTCACCGCGCTCATATGATATCATTTTACAAGTCACTCTTGACAGCAGAGAAGCGCTTGATGCATATCAAAAAAACGAATATCACTGCTCATATGTAAAAACATATATGCACGATGTTATGGAAAAATCGGTTGCAGTGGATTATGAAATATAGTTTAATTAATGATACAATTCGTTTTCCCTTTAATAAAAGGTGAAACCGCTTACGGTACGTTATGATATAATTATTTCCACCTCATCAGTCACCTGCGGTGACAGCTTCCCCTCAAGGGGAAGCCTTTTTTATTTTCCGTCAAAATACACAATATGTAAGTATTTTTTTTTATATGCAGTCAAACTTTTTTACTTATTATTCCATTGACGATATACTTGGGATATGTTATTATATAATATATATTTAATTTAATATATTATAGTAAAAAACCAGGAGGTTTAAAGCAGTGGATAACGAAAAAGAAATAGACATTGACTTAGGGAAAATATTTTTTATGATGAAAAAAAGGGTAATTTACATTATCCTTGCAACAATGGTATGCGCCATAGTTTCAGGCTGTATTACTGAATTTTTTATTACTCCCAAATACACAACATCGTGCTCTATGCTTGCATCAAATAAAGCAAACACAAGCAGCATAACCACTCAGAATCCGAACGACCTTGCAGCGTCACAGCAGCTTGTAAAAACCTACATCTTTGTACTTACAAGTGACTCTGTGCTTGAAGAGGTTGTCAAAACACTCGACCTTAATATGTCAGCCGGTCAACTACGAGATATGATTTCCTGCACTCAGCACGAGGAAACGCAGGGTTTCCGTGTTTATGTAACGAGCAATGACCCTGTTCTTTCGGCAAACATATGCAACGCCATTGCAGAGGTTGCACCGGAACATATTGTTGACAAAATCAAAACAGGTACAATTTCAATCATTGACTATGCAAAGGTACCGTCTCAGCCGTCATCGCCGAACCTCAAAAAGAACATCGTTATCGGTGCTGCTATCGGATTTTTAGTATCCTTCATCGGCTTCTTCGGCTATGAACTGTTTGACACAACAATCACCAGCGAAAAAGATATTGAGCGTGAATTTGATATTCCGCTTCTCGGTTCAATACCGAAACTTATTCCTGCTATGGAAAAAGAAGCCTCAGCCAACGCCTCTGCCGAAAAAACGGCAAAGCCAAAACGACTTTCAAAGAAAGGAGATAAATAATTATGGCACTCTTTAATAAAAAGAAAAAGTCAGAACTTAACACAGGTACAGTCTTTTCAAGAGAAGACCCCAAAAAAATGCTCTGCCCCGAATCTCCTTTCGTTGTAAAGGAAGCATATTCCTCTATCAGAACAAACCTTATGTTCACCCAGCAGGGTGAAGCCTGCCCCATTTTTATTATAACAAGTCCGACGGCAAATAACGGAAAAACAATAAACAGCATCAACCTTGCAATTTCTTTTGCTCAAATGGGCAAAAGAACTCTGCTGATTGACGCCGATATGAGAAATCCCACAATTCACAGAATGTTTTCCATTCCTGTTAAAAACGGTCTTTCCGAAATCCTTGCAGGACTCACGGATAACATTACCGTTACAAAAACGGAAATAGAAAATCTTTCCATTTTAACATCAGGCAAAATTCCTCCTAACCCGACTGAACTTCTTGCCTCCCCGAGAATGGACAAACTTTTAAGTTTTGTTAAAGAACATTATGACTGCGTATTTATTGATACACCGCCTGTAAACCTTGTTACAGATGCTACTGTTTTTGCACAGAAATCAACAGGCTATGTGCTGATTGTAAAAGCAAATGTCAGCGATACAACAGATATTAAGACGGCACTTTCAAACATTAAAGGTATCGACGGAAATGTGCTCGGAATTATTCTTAACGATATTTCTTCAAGCAGACACAAGTATTATTCCTACTACAGAAGATACGATTATAAATACAAATACAGTTACGGCTACGGTTATGGCTACGGACACAGAGCGAAATAAACATCAACTTTATTTAATTGTTATAACCTAATCCCTACTGAAAACTCAGGTGATTTAAATGAGCAAACGCAGCAGAATACAGTTTGTGTTTGAATACATAACGGATATGTTTGCACTTTTTATTACAAGCATTGCCTCATACAGCATAAGCTGCGCAATCGGCAAACTGCCGGAAGTAACGAGCGATGACAAACTTGCGTATTTTTTCCTTTCGTGGATTTCATTCACTGTTATTTACCTCGGTTTTGCCTCATCACTGAACCTTACAAAACGGGGCAGAGCGATGGAGATACTGTCGGTATTAAGAAACACTCTGCTTACATTTATGTCGATTGCAGTTTTGCTTCTTCTTACTAAAAACGCTTTGCTTCAGTCACGATATTTCTTCCTTATCTCAACAGGGCTTTACTTTATTCTGTCATCACTCGGCAGATATGTTCTTAAAAGAATTCTCATTTTTAAATTTGCGAAATCAAAAATGGCAACACTTACAGGTGTTATCACCATAAGTGAACGTGCAGAAGATTTTCTGCAAAGTTTTGAAAACAGTTGGGACAAAAAAGTTGTAGGCATTGCAATTCTTGATGCGATTGAAGAAAACGGCGATTACAAATATTACCGCACTGAAAAAGAAATCAGCGAAGACGGCAATGTTATCGTAAAATACTCCGAAAAACTTGAGACAGTAAAAGAAATTGCGGGCGTACCCGTTGTTGCAAACAAAGATAATTTCATGAAATGGGTAAGAAGTTCATCGCTTGATGAAATCTTTATCAACGCCCCTGCCGAAACATTTTCCCGTTTTGAAGGCTTTATCGAAGAAATCGAAAGTATGGGAATAACAGTTCACATCAATATTCCCGTTATTGAAAAAATTGTTGACGCAAGTGACTTTGACAATCTGAAATGTGAAATGTTTGCAGGCAAAGCCATGGCAACATTTACGGCAAAAGAAATGAGTGATACAGCACTTATTTTCAAAAGAATTTTTGATATCATTATTTCGTTTTTCGGATGCCTGTTTTCCCTTCCGATTATTCTCGTTACAGCCATTCCGCTGCTTATCGAATCAAAAGGGCCGCTTATTTTCAAGCAGCCTCGTGTAGGAAAAAACGGCAGAATTTTCTACATATATAAACTGCGCTCAATGTATGTTGATGCTGAAGAACGCAAAAAAGAACTTATGGAGAAAAATGAAATGGACGGTCTTATGTTTAAAATGACCGAAGACCCGAGAATTACAAAAGTAGGAAAATTTATCAGAAAAACAAGTATTGACGAATTACCACAGTTTTTCAATGTACTTAAAGGTGATATGAGCCTTATCGGCACAAGACCGCCTACTATTGACGAGTTTGAACAGTACCAAAGCCATCACAAGCGCCGTCTTTCAATTAAACCGGGAATTACGGGAATGTGGCAGGTAAGCGGCAGATCGGACATTCAGGATTTTGAAGAAATTGTTCGACTGGACTGCGAATATATCGACAACTGGTCACCTGCACTTGATATAAAAATACTTTTCAAAACAGTTAAAGTTGTGCTTATGGGCAGCGGTGCTAAATAATACACAGCACAAAATTTAAAGAATTCAGGCTGAAAACTATGAAAATTGCAATGATTGGGCACAAAAGAATACCATCACGTGAGGGCGGAATAGAAATTGTTGTAACCGAACTTGCATCAAGAATGGCTGCACTCGGCAACAGCGTTACAGCATATAACAGAGCCGGTTCTCACGTCTCGGGCAGTCAGTTTGCAACAGCAGAAAAGCAAAAAGAATACAAAGGCGTTAAAATCATTACCGTGCCGACGCCGAAAAGCAGTAAACTCAATGCAATTGTTTACAGTGCACTGGCTGCAATACGTGCATCGTTTTCACGCTTTGATGTTGTTCATTTTCACGCCGAGGGCCCTGCTTCTATGTGCTTTCTGCCGAAACTGTTCGGCAAAAGAGTAATAGTTACAATTCACGGGCTTGACTGGCAGCGCTCAAAATGGGGCGGCTTTGCCACAAAATTCCTTTTATTCGGCGAAAAAACAGCAGTAAAATATGCCGATGAAATCATTGTTCTTTCTGCTTCGGCACAGAATTATTTTCTTGAGAAATACGGCAGAAAAACCGTTTTCATTCCAAACGGAATTACAAAGCCGAAAAAACTTGATGCGAATATAATCACCGAAAAATTCGGTCTTGAAAAAAACAATTATCTCCTTTACCTCGGCAGAATCGTGCCTGAAAAAGGAATTCATTATCTGATTGAGGCTTATAAAAAATCAGACATTAAAATGCCCCTCGTAATCGCAGGCGGCTCAAGCCACACAGAAGAATATTTTGCAAAACTGAAAAATATTGCCAAAGACGAAAACATCATCTTCACCGATTTTGCAGACGGCGATTTGCTGACAGAACTTTACTCAAACGCATATATTTACATTTTGCCAAGCGACCTTGAAGGTATGCCGCTCAGCCTGCTTGAGGCTATGAGTTTCGACTGCTGCTGCCTTACATCGGATATTGCGGAATGCACCGAGGTATGCGAAGAAAACGCAGTTTATTTCAAAAAAAGCAATATTGATGATTTAAATAAAAAACTCTGTGAACTTGTTGATAATCCCGACAAAGTTCAGCAATTCAAAGAAACAGCATCAAACTATATCACATCAAAATACAACTGGGATAAAATTACGGAAAAGACCTTGAGTTTATATGAAAAATGAAACTGAAAACAAAAGAATAGTATGGGTAGACAATGTTAAAAATATCGCCTTTATTTTAGTAGCGCTCGGGCATTTGCTTCAGGGGCTGATAAAAGCAGGAATTATGCAAAACAGTGCCGAATTCACCTTTTTCAATACATTTATCTACACCTTTCATGTGCCGCTCTTTTTTATCTGCAGCGGCTACCTTTATCAAAAAACAACTGTTGTAAATGATTTTAAAAGTTATGGAAACAATGTGCTGAAAAAAGCAATTGCGCTCGGAATTCCGTACTTTGTATTCTCAATAATATCCTTTTTGCTTAAAGTCATTTTTTCGGGCAGTGTAAACTCTCAGGCAGGCGGTTTTATTGAAACATTGTTTACAGACCCTGTGCCGCCGTTCTGGTTTTTATATACGCTTTTTATTATTTTCCTTATAATGCCGACAGCAAAAAGCATAAAATCAGCCGCAGTAATGTTCGGCATAAGCGCCGTTTTTATGTGCGCCGTTGTTCTTTCAATTGATTTTATACCGCAATCAGCGCTTTACGTTCAATTCGTTTATAAAACAGCGCTTTATCTTGTGTGGTTTGCGCTCGGAATTCTGCTTGCAGAAGTTAAACTCGAAAAAATATTCTCACCCTTCTGGATTATATCCTTTATCATTGCAGGCGTTGCAGTATATTTCAGCATAAATGCCGGAATGCAGAATAATTATCTTATAAAATATGCAATCGGCATTCCTGCCTGCTTCGGCGTTATCGGCACTGTAGGCTGGATATTCAGAAAAAATGTGCAGTCTCCCCTGCTCGGATTTCTTTCAAAATACTCAATGTCGGTATTTCTTATGCACACAATTTTCTCGGCAGGACTGCGTGCCGTGCTTTTAAAAATAAATATCACAAATACGGCAGTACACATAATTGCAGGCATTATCGCATCGTTTGTATTACCCGTTATTGCACAGATTATTATGGAAAAAATACATCTTGACTTCGTAATTTATCCTTTAAAATACATAAAAATCGGCAAAAAACCGTTAAAGAAGGAAAGCAAATGAAAATTCTTATGGTAAACAAGTTTCTGTACCCCAACGGAGGTTCTGAAACATACATATTCCGCCTTGGTGAGCAACTCATAAAAATGGGGCACGAAGTGCAGTACTTCGGTATGGAGCACGAGGGCAGATGCGTCAAAAACAGCGCTGAACAGTACACAAAGGATATGGATTTTCATACGGCGTCAACGCTCAAAAAACTTTCCTACCCGCTGAAAACGATTTATTCGGCTGATGCAAAGAAAAAAATCACAATTGTTTTAAATGATTTTCAACCTGATATCGTTCATCTTAACAATTTCAACTACCAACTTACGCCAAGCATAATCACCGCAGTTCGTGAATACGAAAAAAAGGCAGGCAAAAAGATAAAAATTGTCTACACGGCACACGATTATCAGTTAATCTGCCCAAATCATATGCTTTATAATAATGGTGAAATCTGTGAAAACTGCCTCGGCGGAAAATTTATAAACTGCACAAAAGGCAGATGTATTCACTCATCACTTGCCAAAAGTGTTATCGGCACGGCAGAGGGTTATTTCTGGAAAATGAAAGGCATTTACAAAAACATTAACCTTATCATCTGCCCGACCGAATTTATGAAGAAAAAACTTGACACCAATCCGATTTTTACGGATAAAACAGTTACCCTTTTAAACTTTGTTCAGCCTGAAAAAATAACAGAACCATCAAAAAAAGACCGTTATGTGCTATATTTCGGCAGATTTGACGAGGAAAAAGGTGTAAAATTATTTGAAAAACTAACCGATATCAAAATGATTTGTGCAGGCTCCGGCAATCTTGAAGAATTTATAAATTCCCTGCCGAATGCCGAAAATGTCGGCTTCAAATCAGGTGAAGAACTTAAAAATCTTATTAAAGATGCAGTCTGCTCGGTTTACCCGAGTGTATGGTATGAAAACTGCCCGTTTTCGGTTATGGAAAGCATTATGCTCGGCACACCTGTAGTCGGTGCCGACATCGGCGGTATTCCCGAACTGATTGATAACGGCAAAACAGGCTTGCTGTTTGAGCCGAACAATGCAGAAGATTTTGAAAATAAAATCAAAACCATTATCAAAAATCCTGCCCTTGCCGAAGAAATGAGCAAAAACTGCCTTGACAAAAAATTTGATACCGTTTGCGAATATACCGAAAAACTGCTGAATCTTTACAAAATATAACGGAGAAAAAATGGAACAAAAAAAAACGTATTACCCCGAAATCAATATAGCAAGAGGCTTTGCCCTGCTTTTTGTAACTCTGGGGCACTCCTTCCCCAACGCTGTCGGCGCACTTGGCAGAATTTACAATATCTGCTACAGTTTTCATATGGGATTATTTTTTATACTGTCAGGCTTTGTTATCGCCCGAAAATTCATCAGCCGTGACTATAAAATCACAGATGAAATCAAAAATAAGTCCATTCGCCTGTTAATTCCGTATTTTGTTTTTTCTGTTATAACACTTATAATGAAAGTTTTCACGGAAAAATATGCAAATAATCCGTTTTCACTGAAGGACAGTTATAAAATTTTACTTGGCATAAACCCGAACGGCGGACTGTGGTTTTTATGGACTCTGTTTGTGATTTCGGTAATATTTATCCTTCTTGGCAAACTGAAGCATAATCTTATTTACTTTGCCGTATTTTCAGTTGCCGCCTACATTGCAAATTTGTTTATACCGCAGATTTTCATATCAAATGTTTTAAGATATGCTTTTTTCTACGCAGTCGGAATATTTATTTACAAATATTATGATGCATTCAAAAAATATATTTTAAATCCCTACTGTGCTTTTGCGATGCTTATTCTGTTTTGCGCGACGCACATATTCAGACTTAAAACAGATTACATAATTACCTGCCTGTCGGCAAGCATTTTTATACTGTTCCTGTCACAGAGCATAATGAAATTTAAAGATAAGACAAAGATTATCTACACAGTATTCAACGAACTCGGAACCTACAGTTACGATATTTATCTTTTGAGTTACTTTATTCAGGTGCCGCTTCGGGTTTTATTCAAATCAATATTCCCCATTCCCGAACTGCTGTTATATTTTCTTATGTTCACACTCGGAACAATTATTCCGTATCTCGCAAGCAAATTTATACTACGAAAAGTCCCGATTTTCAATCTGCTTCTTTTCGGAAATAAAAGAAAGGCAGTGAAATCAAATGGCTAAAAAATTAAACGGAACGGTTATTGTTACATACAGGTGCAACGCACGGTGCAATATGTGCAACAGATACAAAAAGCCGTCTGCCCCGAACGAAGAAATCAGCCTTGAAACAATTAAAAAACTGCCCCCGATGTACTTTACAAACATCACGGGCGGCGAGCCGTTTATCAGGCAGGATTTAAAAGATATTGTTCGTGAACTTTACAAAAAAAGCGACCGAATCGTAATTTCCACAAACGGCTTTTTCACAGACAGAATTATTGATTTGTGCAGGGAATTCCCCAATGTAGGTATCCGCATTTCAATCGAAGGACTTGAAGAAACGAACAATAAAATCAGAGGACTTGAAGACGGCTTTAACAAGGGGCTTACAACGCTGAAAAAACTTGTCCAAATGAAACACCCCGACGTAGGATTCGGTATGACCGTGCAGGATGCTAACGCCAAGGATTTAGTGCCGCTCTACAAACTGTCTGACGAGATGAATATGGAATTCGCCACTGCGTCACTTCATAATTCCTTCTACTTTGTTGAGGCTAAAAACATTATCAAGGACCGCCCTATGGTTGCACAGAATTTTGAAGACCTTATCAACGAACTTCTGAAAAGCAACAGCCCTAAAAAATGGTTTCGAGCATATTTCAACCACGGCTTAATCAACTATATTTACGGGCAGAAAAGACTTCTTCCCTGCGATATGGCATTTGACACGTTCTTTATTGACCCATACGGCGATGTTATGCCATGCAACGGTACTAAAGAAAAACAGGTTATGGGCAACCTGAACGAGCAGACCTGGAACGAACTGTGGAACAGCGAACAGGCTGAAAAAGTGCGAAAAGTAGTCAGAAACTGCGACAGAAACTGCTGGATGATCGGCTCTGTTTCCCCTGCTATGCACAAATACATAATGACACCCGCTATGTGGGTTATCAAACACAAATTTCTCAGATTTTTCAAAGATAAAAAATACAGTATGTACGAACTGCCGATTGTTCGTGATTATGAAAACGGCAAGGTTACAAAAGAAGATTTGGACAAACTTTCAACCTGCGATATGAATGCAGTTGTAAACGACGGACTTTCCGACATTTCACGTGAACAACTGAAAAACAAAACAGGCGAAGAAATTGTTGACGCTGACATTGCAAGCCAGCAGAAAAAATAGGAGTTTTCGATGAAAATACTGATGGTGCGTATGTGGCCCTATGAACTTGATATTAATAATTACAACTGCCAAGAAACGGGTCTTGCAAAAGCGCTTATCAGCAAAGGGCACACATGCGATATCGTGCTTTACACAGACGGTGCACCGCACACCGATACCATCGGCACAGATGTCGGCAAACCCATTACAATTTACTATCTAAATGCAAAAAATATATTAAAAAACGCCTTTTACGGCAGTGCACTTTATAAACTGATTGATGATTACGATATTATTCAGACAAGTGAATACGACCAGATTGCCAATACAAAACTACTGAAAAAAGCAAAAGGCAAAATGGTAATTTACCACGGACCGTATAAATCGGAATTTACAAAAGGATATAAAATCAAGTGCATTTTTTCGGATTTATATTTTGCATTTCATAAAAAATATAAAAAGACCGCCTGCATAGCAAAAAGCATTTTAGCAGAAGATTTTTTAAAATCGAAAGGCTTTGGCAATGTAACAACCGCAGGCGTAGGGCTTGACACAAAAAGGTTTTCGGCAGACATTCAAAAAAACGATATTATAGAAAAACTTGAAACAAAAAAGCAGACCGAAAATCTGAAATACATTCTTTATATCGGCAAAATTGAAGAACGCCGATCTGTTTTAATGCTGATTGAGGCATTTAAAAAGGCGGCTGAAAAAGACCCGTCTGTTCACCTCGTTATAGTCGGCAAAGGCGAAAAGGAATATATGCAGAATTGCTTTGATTACATAAAGCAAAACAATTTATCAGATAAGATTACATACATTGAATCACTGCCGAATGAGCAGGTAAAATTTGCATTTAAAATGAGTGACATTTTTCTGCTGCCAACGCAGTATGAAATTTTCGGTATGGTTCTGCTTGAGGCAATGTTTTTCGGCACGCCCGTCATAACCACTGAAAACGGCGGCTCGGCAACGCTTATAAGAAACGGTGAAAACGGAATTATCTGCGACAGTCTTAGCAGTAATGACTGGGCAAAGGCAATTTTGTCAATAACAGAAAACAAAAATCTGCAAAACACCATTTCACAGAATGCCGAAAATACAATAAAAAATCATTTCACGTGGGACAGGCTGGCTGACACATTTATCGGCGTATACAAAACAGTATTAAACGGAAAGGACTGATTTAACTGAATAAAATCATTTTAATTTCAACTTATTTCGGTTCTTTTCCCTCATATTTCAATCTATGGCTTAAAACGGCTGAAAAAAACAGCGATGTCGATTTTCTGATTTACAGTGACTGTGAACACGGTGAACTGCCTGAAAATGTTAATGCTGTTAAAACTGATTTTTCAGACATACAAAAAAAAGTACAGTCAAAATTTGATTTTAAAATTAAACTCTCAACGCCGTACAAGTTGTGCGATTACAAGCCTGCTTACGGATATATTTTTGAAGATAATATTAAAGAATATGAATACTGGGGTCATTTTGATCTGGACACGGTACTCGGCAGGCTGACTGAATTTATGCCCGCTGAAGCGTATGAAAAAATCTATTCCCACGGTCATCTTACAATTTATCACAACACAGAAGAAAACAACCGCCGCTTTATGCTTGACGGCGCAATGAGCTATAAAGACGCCTTTACAACAGACAACATTCTTGTTTTTGACGAAACAAACGGAATTCAGATAAAATATAATCTTTTGAAAATTCCGACTTACGACCCGAGGTGCTTTGCCGATATTACAAGGCGCACTCACAAATTCAACCTTTCGGTAATTCTGCCGAAGCCCGAAGGATTTATTTATAACTACAGGCATCAGGTTTTCTACTACGAAAACGGCGGAGTTTACAGAGCGTTTTTGAAAGACGGCGAAATCTGCACGCAGGAATTCAACTACATTCATTTCAGTTCAAGAAAAATGCCGATTCATTTTGAAAACGCAGAAAACTTTTTCATTACTCCTGACGGATTTTTTGAAAAAACAGCCCCCGTCTGCCGTGAAGATTTTGATAAATACAATTACACAAACGAAAAACTTGAAAAAAAAGCACAAAATGAATACAAAAAATGGCGTATAAAACGCAAAATCAGCAAAATTACAACTTCCGTTAAGGAGAAAATCATATGAACATAGTTCATCTTCAACTATCGGGCGGAATCGGCGGAATTTCTGTTTTAACAAGGGATTTAGCCGGAATTTCCGACCACAACAACATATTCTATTTTCTGTTTGAGGGCGGAGTTATTGCCGACGATATGGCAAAAAACGGTTCTCTTGTTCATATTGAAGACGGAAAGCATTTTGCATTTTTAAGCGAGGCGAAAAAATTTACCGCCTTCTGCAAAAAAAATAATGCTGATGTTATCATTGCCCACACAGGCTCGCCGATTTGCCGTTTTCTTGCCGCCTATGCAAAAAAACATATAAAAAATACGAAACTGCTCGTTTATTTTCATTCAAACGCTTATCTCGGCGGCTATAACAGCAAAATCAAAAAAATTCTTGACGATGAAATAGAAAAATTCGCTTTCAGAAACTGCAAAAACGCAGTTGCAATTTCAGACTCGGTCAAAGAAAGTTTTGTAAAAAAATACAATTTTCGACCTGATAAAATCAAGGTTGTTTATAACGGTGTTGACACTGAAAAATTTGCACCTGATTTCAACAAACCGACAGACTGTTTTACAATTTCATATGTCGGCAGAGTGCTTAAATTCAAGGGAATTCACACACTTATTGAGGCGGCGGCTTTACTGCCGTATGATGATATAAAAATTCAGATTATCGGCAGAGCATATGACGGTTATGATAAAGAACTGACTGCACTTGCGAAAGAAAAAAACATTGCCGACCGTGTAACGCTCTGCGGTGCACAGACAAATGTTGAAAAATGGCTTGCAAAATCCTGTCTTTTCGTTCACCCTACAATGGCAGAAGAGGGTTTCGGACTTACACTTGTTGAGGCGCTTTCCTGCGGTGTGCCGTGCGCTGCATTTGACGAGGGTGCAATGAGAGAGATTATTGATAACGGAAAAAACGGCTTTATATCTAAGGAAATGACTGCCGAAGGACTTGCAAAGGCAATAGAAAAAATATATCTGCTTTGGAAAAACAATTATAACAGTTACATAAAAATGTGCCGTTATTCAAGTGAAAGCGCAAAACGCTTTGAAATCAGAAATACACTTAAAAATTTAGAAAGTCTGTATTAATTTATGTTAGGAATTGCAATTATAAACTACAAACAGCCGCAGAAAACAATTGACTGCATTAACTCAATTTTCAAAACCGTTAACGCTGATTACAAAATCTATCTGCTTGACAATAATTCGGCAGATAATTCTGCTGAAATTCTTGAAAATGAATATAAAAACGAAAATCGTGTTGAATTTTTCAAATCAGATACAAACACAGGCTATGCAAACGGCAACAACCTTTGCCTTGAGAAAGCAAAAAAAGACGGCTGCGATTACATATTAATTTCAAATAATGATATTATTTTTGATGAAAACACTGTCGATACGCTGCTTGACGAAATTCAATCAACCGACTGCCTTGCAATCGCACCTGTGCTTAAAGCACCAAACGGCACACGTATGCAGAATATTAAAAAAAGTTCCCCTGATTTTAAAAGATATATGCTGAGCGAAACCTATCTTCGTAATTTTGACAGAAAAAGAAAATATCAGAACACGTATCTGCCGAAAAAATTTGAAGAAGTTTACTGGATATCGGGCGCAGTATTTATTGCCGATATGAAAAAGTTTGAAACTATCGGCTTCTTTGACAAAAACACTTTTCTCTATTATGAGGAATTCATAATCTCCGAAAAAGCGGTAAAAACAGGTTATACGCTTGCAATAGAGCCTACTGTTTGCGTTTATCACTACCACGGCGCATCAACAGGCGGCAACGCAAATCTGTTTACAAGGCTTGAAAATCTTAAATCAGAACTTTATTTCCTCAGCAATTATAAAAAATATCCGAACAGCAAATTAAGAAAAGTCAGATTTATCCGCTGTCTTGAGGTGCTTTTTACATTTACCAAAGAGCACAAACTGAAAGACGCGTTAAAATATATTAAAGAAAGTAAAAAAGTATTAAAGGTTAACAAGAATGAAAATTAAGTACAACAAAAGCCCCATTTACAACATAATACTTTTTGTGTTTATCACCGTTGCGGGATTATTTGAAATTGTTTCTTTCCCGATATTAAGTGATGAAAATCTGCAATACGGTATCGTTTTCATTTTCTCGGTAGGACTGTTCCTCAACGCAATGATTAATACACGAATAAGAAATATTACAAAAACATATTCAATGTATTTTTATGCATTTCTGATATATCTTGCCGTTTTTATAATCGTGCACTGCTTTTACGGTGCAATTCATTATGACGAAGGCTTAAAATCGCTTTACGCGCCGGCAAAATTCTTTGGTTTCTTCTTTTTATTTGTTCCGCTTATTTATACAATTCATATCAACAACGGCTACGAACAACTTCTAAGAAATATTGCCGTGGCAACGCTCATAATTATGGCATTTAAAACGCTTAAAGCATTTGCCTTCAACTTTGCAGGAATAAATATTTTAAATGCTATTGACAGCGACACAAGATACAACAGACTGCGAATGGGCTTCCCTGTTTTCGGACCGCTTGTATTTATGTATTTTATTGATAAAATTCTGAATACCAAAATAAATAAAAGAAAATATTATCTTTACCTTGCAATTATTGCCTATTTCCTGTTTTATCTGATTTATATCAATATGACAAGAATGAATATTATCGGCTATATTCTTACACTTGCCGTTATGATTTTATTCAGAAAAAGGCCTAAAAACAAACAGATTGTTATAGTAATAGCCGTAGCATTTGCGGCAACGGTTCTGCTTACATCAAATATATTTGAAAATTTTGTTGCCACTTTCTCCGAAACAGACGCAGAACTCGGTGTATCAACAATTGCCCGAAATAATTCAAATGAATACTTCAAACAGTTCCCGAAGCAGAACCTGTTTTTGGGTATGGGCTTTCTTTCGGTAGATACGCCTATACGTGAAGCACTGTTCTCGGGTGCCGAAGGCGTTTTCCACCTTGATGATCTCGGAATAAAAAATATGTACTACCACTACGGCATTACAGGTATTATTCTTGCCGTGCTTGTGCTTGGCAGAATGCTTTATATTGCAATTTATATAATCTTCTTCAGCGAAAGCAAAAATAAACTTTTAATTACAGGTATAACCGTTTTCATAACATTTACTCAGCCGTCGCTTTGTATATTTGACGGTCAGCGAATGACATCGCTTATACTGTACTGGGCAATTTTTGAATACGAATACGCCCATAATAAAAGGATTAAACAAAAATTTGATATTAAAAACATTTTGTCAAGAAGAAGGAATATAAGTGAGCAACAGCAGCCGAAAGCAGAACTCAATTAACTTAATAACAAACCTGCTTGCCTTTGTCATAAATGCAGGAATAAACTTTTTTCTGACGCCGTATCTGCTTGAGCAACTCGGCACGGAATCCTATGGCTTTATCGGGCTTGCAAATGATTTTGTAGGTTATGCAAACATTTTTGCAATGGCGCTCAATACAATGAGCGGGCGTTTTATTGCCGTTTCTTATCACCGAGGTGAAAAAGAAAAAGCAAACCGCTATATGAATTCGGTGTTTATGGCAAATGTCATTTTAGGCGCAGTCGTTGCACTTGCAGGTGTATTTATTGTATGGAAACTCGAATACATAATAAATATTCCGACCTACTTAATGAGCGATGTTAAAATAACATTCGCCCTTGTGTTTGCAAACTACCTTCTTTCAATAATCATCAGCGTACTCAACTGTGCACCGTTTATAAAAAACAAAATGAATCTTGTTTATATAAGAAATATTATTTCCTATTTAATCAAACTCATTTTCACAATCGGTCTTTTAATGCTGTTTGATATCAAAATTTATATCATCAGCCTTGTAACGCTTATCTGCACCGTTTATTTAATGGTTGCAAACGGTGTAATTTTCAGAAAATTACTGCCCGAGTTCAGGCTTTCGTCAAAAGGCTTCAGCCTTGCAATGATTAAAGAAATACTGTCAAGCGGCATATGGATGTCACTTCTGTCGCTTTCAAACCTGCTTCTGTCAGGTCTTAACTCACTGCTTACAAACAAATTCATTTCGCCTGTTGCAATGGGCTATCTGAATGTTTCAAAAACTATTCCGAACTACATAAGCCAGCTCGGTCAGCAGCTTGGCACGGTTTTTGCACCTGAATTCACAAAGCATTACGCCGAGGGCGAAATAGATACATTAATTTCCGAGGCAAAAAAAGCAATCAAAATTATGAGTTTCATAATGATTGTGCCCGTTGCAGGCTTTATCGTTTTCGGAAACGAATTTTACACACTGTGGCTTAAAGATTACACGGCAGATGAAATAAGCACCATTCAGGCACTTTCGGTAATCATCACCGTGCCGTATCTTATAAACGGCATAATCTATCCTCTTATTCAGATTCACAATGCGCTTAACAAAATCAAACTGCCAGTTATTGCAACATTTATAATCGGCATTATAAATATTCTTATCATTCTGCCGCTCGGCTCATTCAACAAATTAACGCTTATTGCGCTAACTGTTTCAAGCTCAGTGCTTCAGTGCCTTAGAAACGCAGTATTTCAGCCGATTTACGCCGCTAAAATTCTGAAACAGAAATGGTATATTTTTGTGCTGACCGAATTAAAATATTTTCTTGTATTCGGCGGAATTTCGTTATTATTTTACGTCGGCAAAAGTTTTATAAATATATCATCGTGGCTTACATTTATCATATGGATTGCCGTTTTTGCAGTCATAGGCTACGCAGTATTATCACTTATAATATTCAGCAGAAGTGAAATAAAAGAACTGTTAAGTTCGGTAAAATCAAAATTTAAAAGGCAGTGACGTATATGGCAAAACAAAAGCATATAGATTTAATTGATTTATTAAAGGGATTTGCCATTCTGTCGGTAATCTGGCTGCACAGCAGTTTTTCAGCCGAAGTGTCAAAGGCAGTACTCGCACCCTTTCTGTTCAATTTAGCAGTTCCGATTTTTATGATTGTAAGCGGATTTACATATTCCTTTTCACTTTCAAAGTATGACGACAGCAAATCAGTGCTGAAATCATACTACAGTTTTAATAACCTTTACAAAAAACTAATCAGGATTCTGCCGTGCTATTTCATTATTTTTATAATTGAAATAATAACCGAACCGATAGAATTTACCGGAATGAAAAGCATAACAGATTTTTTCTATTACCTGTTTACAGGCGGATACGTTTTTCCCGGCAGTTATTATATTCCTGTTTTAATTCAGTTAATTTTGATTTTCCCTCTGCTGAAACTGCTTTATAACAAATTGAAATCGGCCGCATTTATTCCAGTTGCCGTATTTCAGTTAATATATGAAATCTTAATTTATTACACAAGCTTTCCGAAACAGTTTTCAAGACTGCTTATTATAAGATATTTAGTGCCGATACTCGGCGGAATTTTCATTTTTGACAAATATAAGGAAAAGCAGATTAAAAACAAATGGATTTACATCATATCAGCCATACTCGGTGCAGGATATATAATTGCAATAGGCTACTTTGATTTCACGCCTAAAGTTTTATTTACGGACTGGGCAACAACGGCAATGCCGACTGCACTGTATTTAGTGCCTGTTATACTGCTTTTACTGTTTAAGTTCGGTGAAAAAGAAGTAAAGCCGATTTTTACAATCCTCGGCAAGGCATCTTACCATATTTTCCTTATGCAGATACTTTATTTCGGCATTGTAATACACAGAATAAATATAACAAAGCCATCTGTAAATTTCATTATTGCCGCTTTGTTTTCGGTTCCGTTGGGATTAATAATGTATTTTGCCGAAAACCAAATAACTAAAATAATAAAAAACAAACGCTCAAAAAGCGTATAAAAATATCAAAGGAGTAATTATTATGTATGAAAACAAGCCATATGTTATAGCCGAGGCAGGTTGTAACCACAAAGGTGAAATGGAAATTGCAAAGGAACTTATCAGAGTTGCCGCACAAATCTGCAATGCTGACGCAATTAAATTCCAAAAACGCTGCAATAAAGAACTTTTAACCGAGGAGCAGTATAATGCACCTCACCCGAACCCGATTAATTCTTACGGTGCAACTTACGGAGAACACAGAGAATTTCTTGAATTTACCGTAGAGCAGCACGCACAGTTAAAAAAATGGTGCGAAGAATACGGCATTACCTACTCGACTTCTGTTTGGGATTTAACATCTGCAAAAGAAATTGCAAGCCTTAAACCCGAATTTATTAAAATTCCGTCAGCCTGCAACAATCATTTTGAAATGCTTGAATGGCTCTGCGATAATTATGAGGGCGAAATTCAGTTATCTTTTGGTATGACAACACATGAAGAGGAAGAAGAAATCGTTCGGCTTTTTGAAAGAAAAGGCAGAAACAAAGACCTTGTTCTGTTTAACTGCACAAGCGGTTACCCTGTTCCGTTTGAAGACATCTGCCTGCTTGAAATCACCAGAATGAGAGAGCAGTTCGCTGACAGAATTAAGAAAATCGGCTTCTCGGGTCATCACCTCGGCATTGCCGCAGACGTTGCCGCTATGGCTCTCGGCGCAGAAGTTTTTGAACGCCACTATACACTTGACAGAACATGGAAGGGCACAGACCATGCCGCTTCCCTTGAGCCTGACGGCGTAAGAAGACTTGTTCGTGATTTAAACAATGTGCACAAGGCATTAACCTTTAAATCACAGGAAATTCTGCCGATTGAACAGGTACAGAGAGACAAATTAAAATTCAGAAAGTGATATCACAATGAATGCTGCATTTATTCCCGTAAGGGGCGGGAGCAAATCCATCCCCCTCAAAAACATAAAAAAAATATGCGGTATGCCGCTTGTTTACTGGACTGTAAAGGCTGCCGCAGACTGTGAGCATATCGACATTGTTTATGTCGCCACAGACAGTGAAATCATAGAAAAAACAGTTAAAAACTTTAATCTGCCAAAGGTTATGGTAATCGGCAGAAGTGCCGAATCCGCAAGCGACACGGCATCAACCGAATTTGCTATGCTTGAATTTGCAGAAAACTATGATTTTGATAATATTACACTCATTCAGGCTACCTCTCCCCTGCTGACGGCAGAAGACCTTAACAAAGGTTTTGAACTGTTTAATAAACAGGATACGGACAGTGTTATTTCAGCTGTAAGGCAAAAGCGTTTTAACTGGCAAATAGATGAAAACGGCTTTGCAAACCCTACTAACTATGATGTTTTCAACAGACCGAGAAGGCAGGAATTTGACGGCTACCTCGTTGAAAACGGTGCTTTCTACATCACGTCAAAAGCAGATTTGCTGAAAAGCCGAAACCGTGTTTCAGGCAATATCAGGGCAGTTGAAATGAGTGAGGACACCTTTTTTGAGATTGACGAACCGTCTGACTGGGTTATCATTGAAAGCCTGATGAAACGAAAAGGACTTCACAAAAACGGAATTCCCGAAATCAAAATGTTTTTAACAGACTGTGACGGCTGTCTGACCGACGCAGGAATGTACTACAGTGAATTCGGCGATGAACTGAAAAAATTCAACACAAAAGACGGAATGGCATTCGGACTTATGAGAAAAAAAGGCATTCTGACAGGCATAGTTACAAGCGAAAGCGTTGAACTGAACAAGCGCAGAGCCGAAAAACTTAAACTTGACATTCTTGAAGCAGGCACAAAAAATAAAGTGCAGGCAATCACCGCACTTTCTCAGAATTACAATATACCGCTCGAAAACATCTGCTATATCGGCGACGATATAAACGACACCGATGTTTTTGACATCGTAGGCTTTTCAGCCTGCCCTGCCGATGCTGCGGCACTTGCCAAATCAAAGGCATCATATATCACGTCTGCAAAAGGCGGCGAAGGCGTTATCCGCGAGGTTTTTGAATTAATTTTCGGTTAATTTTTAAATAATACATAACATAAGGGCAGTGAAAAATCCACTGCCCTCAACTATTGATAAAGCAATCATAATCGAACTAATTATAATTAAATTAATAGGACCGTTATTTATAATAACAGGCGTAGGATTATTGATTTTTTCACCGATAGGCAAATTAATTTCTTTATTTATTATTCTGTTTGGTGTCTATTTTATTTTTCAGGGTAAAGTAATTGCTAATAATGAAATAAATATACCTGTTGATGAAAATCATCATCAATGTCAAAATTACAGTCACGTGCAAAGAAAAGAGATAAACAGATGTTTAAAATGCGGTGAACTTATTGAGGATTTATAACAGTGTAGTATTAACGGGCAGGCGCAGAAACCTGCCCCTACAGAACTGCGATAGGGTTTGGGATTTCGGGTGGATGTGGTCATCGACCCCTACAGAGTAACAATAACGTTTTGGTGATTTCGTAGGGTGCGGCGTCCTCGACGCACCGTTATAAAAAGGCACTCGGGATTTCCGAGTGCCTTTTTTATGCCGTTATTGATTGTTTTTCTGGGCTAATTTTTCTGGTGAGCCGCAGCATTTTTTGTATTTCTTGCCGCTGCCGCACGGACACGGGTCATTAGGTCCTACCTTGTGACCTTTTCTGACGGGTGATGATTTAACGGAATCGTCTGTGCCTGCCGATGTTGCTGTAACCTTTGCAACTGCCTTACGCTCAACGTCTTCCTTTCTTCTCGGAACGAGAGTCAGAAGCATCATAACAGTGTTTTCACGGATTGTTGCCGTCATTTCATCAAACATATCATAGGATTCCATACGGAATGCAACAACAGGGTCCTGCTGAGCGTATGAACGCAGGTGAATACCTTCTTTGAGGTTATCCATAGCGTCAATATGATCCATCCACAATGAGTCAACATTGCGCAGAAGAACCATTCTCTCAAACTCTGCATAGAGTTCTTCGCCGAGTGTTTCTTTCTTCTCTGCAAGCCTTTGTTTTCCTCTTTCGGTAAGTGTATTGATAATATCATCAACCGAAAGTGAGTCAAGATCTTCAAAGTCGCCTTCTTCAATAAGGGCGTGCCTGTATTTTTCGGTAAGTCCCTTAATGTTCCAGTCTGCCTTGCTTGCGCCTTCTGCGCAATATGTCTTAACATTTTCCGCAATGCTTGTTTCAAGCATATCCATAATTTTATCGTCAAGGTCAACGCCGTCAAGCACCATATCTCTCTGCTTATAAATCAATTCACGCTGGCGGTTCATAACGTCGTCGTACTGAAGTGTATTCTTACGTATGCCGAAGTTTCTGCCCTCAACCTTTTTCTGTGAAGACTCAACAGTTTTGGAAATCATTTTGCTTTCGATAGGCATATTCTCGTCTTCTGCAAGTCTGCCCATCATCATCTTCATTCTGTCACCGCCGAACAGACGCATTAAATCGTCCTCGCAGGAGAGATAGAACTGTGATTTACCGGGATCACCCTGACGTCCCGAACGGCCGCGCAACTGGTTGTCGATACGGCGTGAATCGTGACGTTCCGTGCCGAGAATGAACAGACCGCCGACTTCACGAACTCTGGCTGCCTCATCTTTAATCTGCTCTTTATATTTAGCCTCAAGTTCCCTGAAGGTTTTGCGTGCCTCAAGAATTTCTTCGTCATCGGTTTCGGCAAAGCCCTTTGCCTCGGCAATCATTTCATCCGTAAACTGCATTCTCTTCATTTCGGCAGTTGCAAGGAATTCGGCATTACCGCCGAGCATAATATCAGTACCACGGCCTGCCATATTTGTAGCAATTGTTACGGCGCCGAATTTACCTGCCTGCGCAATGATTTCAGCCTCTCGCTCGTGATTTTTTGCGTTGAGCACATTGTGCGGCACTTTTGCCTTTTTAAGAAGTTTTGAAAGAAGTTCTGATTTTTCAATGCTGATTGTACCTACAAGGATAGGCTGGCCTTTTTCGTAGCAAGCCTTAATCTGGTCAATTGCATTATAGAATTTAGCCTTTTCGGTCTGGAAAATAACATCGGGCAGATCCTCACGAAGAAGCGGCTTGTTTGTAGGAATTTCAACAACATCAAGACTGTAGATTTCGCTGAATTCAGGCGCTTCCGTTGATGCCGTACCTGTCATACCCGAAAGTTTTTCATAAAGTCTGAAGTAATTCTGGAAGGTGATTGTTGCAAGCGTTTTGCTTTCGTGCTCAACCTTAACGTTTTCCTTTGCCTCGATAGCCTGATGCAGACCGTCGTTATAACGTCTGCCAAGCATAATACGGCCTGTGAATTCGTCAACAATAAGCACCTGACCATCTTTAACAACATAGTCAATATCACGGCGCATTACGCCAATTGCCTTGATTGCCTGATTGATGTGGTGAAGAAGCGTTGTGTTGTCCATATCCATAAGATTGTCAACACCGAAATATTCTTCAGCCTTTTTAACACCGCTCTGTGTAAGCGTGGCGGTCTTAGCCTTTTCGTCAACAACAAAGTCGCCGTCGTAAACAGACTCAGTGTCTTCCTTTTCGTTCATCTGGGCAACCTTGTCCATTTTAAGCGTTTTTGCAAAGGCGTTTGCACGGTTATACATATCTGTAGACTGCTCGCCGCGGCCGCTGATGATAAGAGGAGTTCTTGCCTCATCAATAAGAATTGAGTCAACCTCGTCGACAATGGCGAAAACGTGACCTCTCTGCACTTTCTGTGATTTGTACTGCACCATATTATCTCTCAGGTAGTCAAATCCCATTTCATTGTTTGTGCCGTAAGTAATGTCGCAGTTATAAGCCTGCTGCCTTTCATCATTATTCTTTTCGTGAATAATCAGACCTGCCGATAAACCGAGAAAACGATAAAGTTTGCCCATCCATTCGCAGTCACGCTTTGCAAGATAGTCGTTTACCGTTACGATGTGAACACCTCTGCCCGTAAGTCCGTTAAGGTAAGCGGGAAGCGTTGCCACAAGCGTTTTACCTTCACCTGTTTTCATTTCGGCAATTCTGCCCTGGTGAAGAATAATACCGCCGATAACCTGCACACGGAAGTGCTTCATACCAAGCACACGCCATGATGCCTCGCGGCATACTGCAAATGCGTCGGGCAAAATATCATCAAGCGTTTCGCCGTCTGCCAGTCTGCCTTTAAGAATATCGGTTTGTGATGCGAGTTCTTTGTCACTCATCGGCTCGTATTTTGATTCAAGGTCCATAACCCTGTCAACGGTTTTTCTTATTCTTTTAAGTTCTTTTGTTGAATAATCGCCAAACAGAGCCGTCAATAATTTATTTGCCATATTTCACCTCAGAAATTATTTGTTTTATGTTTATGCGGGCAGATATTATCTGCAAGGGGGTTGATTTAATATAACGGGCAGGCACAGAGACCTGCCCCTACAGTATTACTTTGAAAACTTTCGTATGGTGCGCTGTTCTTAACGCACTATTTATTAGTATAACATATATACCGTCTGTTTGCAAATCAGAATACAGATTTGATTGCAGTTATTGCACCGCCCGAAACTTCATCCTCTGCCTCGCCTGTAAAGCCGATTGTAAGGTGATCGCCTGCTTCCTTGATGTGCAGTGTAATATCAACGTAATCCTCTTTATCGGGTGATGCGCTGATTGCCGA
Source organism: Eubacterium sp. (assembly GCA_014465955.1). Classification (GTDB taxonomy): domain Bacteria; phylum Bacillota; class Clostridia; order Oscillospirales; family Acutalibacteraceae; genus Eubacterium_R. The sequence goes on from JACTVT010000006.1 coordinate 63,146, forward strand.
TGTAAGTTCACCTAATTTTTCGTCAAGCCAAGTTTCGTCCGAAAGTTTTGAAAGCAGTTCAAATGTTGAAAAGCCTTTAAGACCGTCGGCAAAATTCTGTGCAGCAGCTGCAAGATTTTTATTTTTAACTGAAACCACAACCGTTTTGCGGTCAAGGTCAACCTCCTTGATTTCGTAATCAAGATTTTTGAAGATTGCTTTGCCAAGGTCTATAAACTGCTGATGCTGCTCTGCATAGGCAATGATAATGCTGAGCGTTGATGAATCAACATATTTTTTTAAATCCTCAGTATCAAAATCCTTAAGCGCAGAAAATGCAGTATTTACCGTTTTTTTAACGTTGCCTTCGCTCATTTTTGCAGTCGGCTTTGAGCAGGCACAAAATGATAATGCAATCATAATAAATGCAAGTGAAATTGAAATGATTTTTTTCATTGGGGTATTCTCCTTGTAAATTGCAAAGGGTATAACATACCCCTGCAAAAGTTTAACACACATATTATATATTTTATTTATGAACATTTCAATACCAATGTAAATATAAATATTTAAAAATAAAATACAAAAATT
>JACTVT010000046.1 GCA_014465955.1 Eubacterium sp.
GCAAATTGCCGAGCTTTTTACTTCTCTCGACAACCTTATCACCCTTCATCAGCGTAAGCCCTTATAATAATTGGAGGAAATTATGCTGAATAACATAAACAAAACAGACTTATTCTATGATTACTACGCTCAATGGATAACAGTGTATAAGGAAGGGGCGATAAGAAAAGTCACGATGGACAAATATCTGCTTACGCTTTCATGGATAAAGCGATTGGCACCGGATTTGAAAGTGTGCGAACTTTCAAGAATAACATATCAAAAGCTGCTTAATGATTACGCTAAACTGCACGAGAGGCAGACAACAATGGATTTTCATCATCAACTTAAAGGGGCAGTGCTTGATGCTGTTGACGAAGGACTTATTGAACGAGATCCGACGAGAAAAGCCATTATTAAAGGCAAAAAACCGAGACACAAGAAGATTAAATATCTCAATCAATTTGAGTTGCATAAATTATTGTCGGTCTTGGAACTTAATCAAGAACTTAATTGGGATTGGTTTATTCTATTGGTTGCGAAAACAGGAATGAGATTTTCTGAAGCATTAGCAATAACGCCAAATGATTTCGATTTTTCTAAACAATCCTTATCAATTAACAAAACTTGGGATTATAAAGGCAATTGTGGTTTTATGCCAACTAAAAACCAATCTTCTGTTAGAAGAATACAGATAGATTGGCAACTGATAATTCAGTTTTCGACATTAGTTAAAGATTTACCGGAAGATGAACCGATTTTTGTTTCGGGCAAAGTGTATAATTCTACTGTGAATGATATTCTTACAAGACATTGCAAGAAAGCCGGAATTCCTATAATATCAATTCACGGTTTGAGACATACACACGCTTCTTTGCTTTTGTTTGCAGGGGTATCAATAGCAAGTGTTGCACAAAGATTAGGGCATTCAAGTATGACAACCACGCAGAAAACTTATCTTCATATCATTCAGGAACTTGAAAACAAGGATGTAGATTTGGTGATGCGTTCGTTATCAAGTTTGAATTGACGACAACCGCTTATGCTAATGAAGGGCGATATACTACAATTATTTGTAAATTAAAGTGACATCCAAAGTGACAACTCTAATGTCACTTTGGAATAAGTGCATTTATAATTAAGCCTCTGATTTTTCAATTTATTATCTATCAATAAATAAACATACAAATAGTAAATCCATATCAAGAGGGTTTTACTATTATTTGTCACTATTTCTTGCAGTGGGGTGCATTATATTTGAGTTATGATACTTCAAAGTTTTTAAGAGCATCAAAAAAGCATCAATTTTCAACAAAAACTATAAAGACAAAAACGAACAGCACTTTCAAATCCTGAAAGTGCTGTTTTTATGCGGATTTTGTGGGGAACTGTATTTTAACACGCGGCTTAACTGAAAGCGTGCTTTTCGCTCCAAAACCGCGTGCCGAGGGTTCAAGTCCTTCTGCCCCTGCCAAAAAATAAAAGCACCGTTTTTGGTGCTTTTATTTTTTATATAGATAAAAAGGACTTGAAACAAATTTAAAATTTTTAGTTCACAGTGAATGAAAATCCGTGAGAAACGTTTTTTTATTTTGTGAAGTTATAATAACGCTTATAAAAACAGAACATCTGATATTTTGTCAGCGGCTACATTAAGTTTAATCTTTTAGTTTTTCAACCAGCATTCGCGAAACTTTGTAAACGTCGCCGCAGCCGAGAGTAATAACAAGATCACCGTCTTGGCAGTTATCTGCAAGGTAATCGGCAATGTCGGAAAGTTTATCAATTTGAACGGAATTTGGTATTTTGTCAGATAGGTCAGTTGCTTTGATGCCGATTGTGTTAACTTCACGGCTGCCCATAATTTCTGAAATTACGCATTTATCCGCTTTTTTAAGCACTCTTGCAAAATCGTCAAGCAATTTTGCTGTTCTTGTAAAAGTAAACGGTTGGTGCACTGCCCAAACGCGTTTATATCCCATTTTGTTTGCAGCGTCAAGCGTAACTTCAATTTCTCTTGGATGGTGCGCATAGTCATCTGCAATTGTAATACCTTTGTAGGTGCCTTTAAGTTCAAATCTTCTGCCGGCACCGCCGAAATGCTTTAATCCGCTGCAGATTTTTTCAATCTCTGCACCGCTTTTGTATGATGCAATGAAAGCAGCAAGGGAATTAAGCACATTGTGTTCACCGGGTACTGATAATTCAATATGTGTAACAAATTCATCAAAATGATATATATCATAATCAAGATGAAAACCGCCGGGAACAACAATGTTTTTTGCAGTCCATTCATTTGTATCTTTTGTGCCGAATGAAATAAGTTCTTTGCCTTCAATTCCTTTCAGCATATCAACCGTGTTTTCATCATCGCCGTTATAAATAATCGTCTTGGTTGTGTTTTCACAGAATTTGCGGAAAGATTTTTTTATGTTTTCAAGATTGCCGAAAAAGTCAAGATGATCTTCATCAACATTCAGCACTACTGCCATATCGGCATTCATATGATGGTATGTGTTGTTGAATTCGCAGGATTCACATACAAAATTCTGACTGTGACCGTATCTGCCGTAAGCATCTATAACAGGCAGTTTTCCGCCTATAACTGCGCTCGGATCAAGATCTGCCTCAAGCAGTGCCTGCGTAATCATAGAAGATGTTGTGGTTTTGCCGTGTGTTCCGCAAACACCGATGCAGTTTGAGAAAATTCGGCTGACTGCGCCTAAAAGTTCTGCACGCTCAAAGGTAGGAAAATGCTCTTTTGCGTATTCAAGTTCTTCATTGCCTGCAAGAATTGCGTTTGTATAAATAACAATGTCCGTGTCATCTGAAATATTTTCTTTCACCTGACCTAAAAAAACTTTTGCACCCTCTTTTTCGATTCGTCTGAAAGTTTCTGTGTCATTGTTATCAGAGCCGGTAATATTGTAGCCGAGGGAAATAAAAATTTCTGCAAGCGGGCACATTCCTGCACCGCCGATGCCGATAAAATGTATATGCTTTGACTGTTTTAAAAGTTCATCTATTTTATTCAAGAGTAAGCCTCCAATTTGATTTGTTTTAATAATTTGCCGCTTAGATTATATGTTAGTATGCTTTGGTATTTTTGCCAAAGCACTTTTTTTATATTATACAACTTTTCAACTGAAAAATAAACACTAAAGTTGATAACAACAAAATTTTTTAAGCATATTATAAAATTGTTAGGGGTGTTAATATGTTATACAGAACATTTGCAATTCCGTATGCAGATGATTTAAGAATGAATTATGTTAAGAGTTATCTTGAAGATAACGATTTTATATATGTTAAAGATATTGATGATGCCGATTTTGTTATTCTGCCCGTGCTTACAAAGCCTTATATGTTCAAAGGTCTTGAGGACAAAGCAGTGTTTCACGGAATGGCTAAAGAAAACTTCGGCAAAAATTATATGGAGAATGAAAATTATGTGCTTAAAAATGCAATTCTTACTGCCGAGGGTGCTGTAACCTATCTTGAAAATGAAACAGATTATTCACTGAATAATGCAAAGGTACTTATAACAGGTTACGGAAGAATAGGAAAAGCACTCCATAAAATTCTGAAAGCCTACGGCAGTAAGGTTACTGTTTGCTCGAGAAGTACTGTATCAAAAACAGAAGCACAGTTCAATGGAGCAAATCATATTGGTTTTTCACAGTTAAAAGAAAAATCCGATTTTGATATTGTGATAAATACTGTGCCGCATATTGTTTTTACAAAAGCAGAACTTTCGGCGCTTGACAGAGATACAACTATACTTGACCTTGCGTCATTTCCGGGCGGTATTGATACGCTCGTGGCAGATAGTCTGAAACTGAAAAGGCTCAGCGGCAGAGCAATGCCGTCAAAATACACATCTAAAACGGCAGGCATCTGTATAGGTGAGGCCGTTCTTGAAATGATTAAGCAATAAACACAGCATAGCGGGAAATCCGTTCATAAAAAACTTATTTGGATTTATCTCGCTTACTTTAGGAGGGAAATTGATGAAAATAGGTTATGCTTTAACAGGTTCTTTCTGCACCTTCAGCAAATCAATTGAAGCGTTAAAGGATTTGGTTCGTGCAGGCTATGATGTTTATCCAATTATGAGCGAAAACGCTTACAGTATAGATACACGTTTTGGTGACGCAAAAGATTTTCAGAATGAAATTATTGCAATAACGGGTCATTCCATTATTCATAAAATTGAGCAGGCAGAGCCAATCGGACCTAAAAAAATGTTTGATATTCTTTGTGTTGTTCCGTGCACGGGAAACACACTCGCAAAACTTGCAGGCGGTATTGCAGATACGGCTGTTACAATGGCGGTTAAAAGCCATTTGAGGAATTCAAGGCCTGTTATTTTAGGCGTGTCAACAAATGATGCTCTCGGCGGTGCGGCAAAGAACATAGGCAGTCTGATGAATTATAAAAACTACTATTTTGTACCTGCGGGAATGGATGATTGTATACACAAACCCAAATCCGTAGTGTGCGATTTTACGCTTGTAACCGACACAGTTAACAAAGTCGCAAAAGGCGAAGAAATTCTTAAAAAAATATTATAAAAATTGTTGACTTTTGCGTGTAATTTGTTATATTAAATCTATTAATGTTTTTTATTATTAAAAGGCGTTAAAATCGGGTTACAAAGAGGAAGTGCATAATTGGAAAAAATAATTGATCTTAAGAATATTACAGTGAAATACGGTGATAATACCGTTCTTGACAAACTGAATTTATCTATAAATAAAAAAGAGTTTATAACGCTTCTCGGTTCATCAGGCTGCGGCAAAACCACAACCCTGCGCTGTATTGCAGGCTTTTTGGAGCCTGATGAGGGCGAGATTGTTTTTGAGGGTAAGAAGATAAATCATCTTCCGCCTCATAAAAGAAAGGTAAATACTATCTTTCAGCGTTATGCTCTTTTTTCGCATTTAAATGTGTATGAAAATATTGCTTTCGGTCCTGAACTTCAGAAAATGCCGAAAGATGAAATAAGAAAAACAGTTGCTGAAATGCTCGAACTTGTCAATCTTAAAGGCTTTGAAAAAAGGTCTATTGACAGTCTTTCGGGCGGTCAGCAGCAGCGCGTTGCTATTGCAAGGGCACTTGCAAATAAACCGCACGTTCTGCTTCTTGATGAGCCTCTCGGTGCGCTTGATTTGAAACTGCGCAAGGATATGCAGAAGGAACTTAAAGCAATTCAGAAGCGCCTCGGCATTACCTTTATTTATGTCACTCACGATCAGGAAGAGGCGCTTTCCATGAGTGACCGTGTTGTTGTTATGGATAAGGGCAAAATTCAGCAGATCGGCACGCCTGAGGATATTTATAATGAGCCTGTAAACGCTTTTGTGGCTGACTTTATCGGCGAATCAAATATTGTTGATGCTGTTATGATAAAGGATTATCTTGTAAGTTTTGCAGGTGTTACCTTTGAATGCCTTGACAGCGGCTTTGAACCGAATGAGGTTACTGAGGCAGTTATCCGCCCCGAGGATATTACCTTCTGTGAAATCGGCAAAAAAGATTCGCTCACAGGCATAGTTACCGACGTTGTTTTTAAGGGTACATTTTACGAAACCTTTGTTGACGTTAACGGCTTTATCTGGCTTGTTCAGACTACCGAATATCACACGGTGGGTGAAAAAGTTGCTATGTATATTGACGCCGATTCCATTCACGTTATGAAGCGCAGTGAATACAGCGGTGAATACGGCGACTATTCTACATTCTCAGATGAATTTGACCATATTAATGATGCAGATTATGACTGGGAGGCTGAGAATGAAAACTAAATTTTCACGTTCTTTGCTGGACAAGCCGTATCTCGTATGGGCAATCCTTTTTATCATTGCACCGCTTATTATGGTGCTTTATTATGCGCTTACGGATTCAACAGGTGCATTTACTTTTAATAATATTACCGCTTTGCCTGAGTATACGGCAACAATTCTGCTTTCGATACTTTACGGTGTTTTTGCTACGCTCATTTGCCTTGTTATCGGCTATCCGTTTGCTTATTTTCTGACTAAAACAAAAATGAGCCTTCAGCGTGTATTCTTCCTTATGGTTATGATTCCGATGTGGATGAATTTTCTTATCAGAACCTATTCTTGGATGACTATTTTAGGAGACAGCGGAATTATCAATACCATCCTGAATTTAATGGGGCTTAAAAGCCTTGAACTTATCAATACAGGCGGTGCAGTTATACTCGGTATGGTGTATAATTTTCTGCCTTATATGGTTTTGCCGATTTATTCCATTATGAATAAAATGGATAATTCACTTGTTGAAGCGGCCCAGGATCTGGGTGCCGGCAGATTTAAGGTGTTTACAAAAGTAATAATGCCGTTGTCACTTCCCGGTGTTTTAAGCGGTGTTACAATGGTTTTTGTGCCCTGTGTTTCAACTTTTTATATTACGCAAAAACTCGGCGGCGGTCAGATTGTTCTTATCGGCGACGTAATTGAAACGCAGTTTCAGAGTGCGAACAATTACAATCTGGGCGCAAGTCTTTCGTTTGTGCTTATGCTCTTAATTCTTATATGCCTTGGCGTAATGAATCACTTCGGCGCATCCGATGAAAATGAAGGGGGAGTAATCATATGAAAAAGAAATTATCTCCTGCTTCAAGATTTTATATGGTGCTGATGTTCATTTTTCTTTATGCACCAATTGTTGTTATGGCGCTTTTTTCGTTTAATGATACTTCAAGCACATATATTTTTACCGGCTTTTCAACAAAATGGTGGGGTGAAATGTTTTCCGACTCATCAGCAATGGATGCTTTAAAAAATACACTTTTGCTTGCAGTTGCTTCATCTTTGATTGCAACTGTTCTCGGCACGCTTGCATCGGTAGGCATTTTTAAAAGCAAAAATTCACTTTATAAAAACTCTTTGATGACAGTTACAAATGTGCCTATGATGAACCCGGAAATTGTAACAGGCATTTCAATGATGCTGCTTTTTGTGTTTGCAGGTGCAATCGTAAACAAATCAAATGTTCTCGGCTTTTCAACGCTTCTTATTGCTCATGTAACGTTTTGTCTGCCATATGTAATTCTTAATGTAATTCCGAAACTACATCAGTTTGATTACAATATCTATGAGGCTGCTGTTGATCTTGGCTGTAAACCGTTTTTTGCCTTTTTTAAGGTTGTACTGCCTAATATTGCAAGCGGCATTTTAACGGGTCTTGTAATGAGTTTTACGCTCTCTATTGATGATTTTATCATTTCCTATTTTACTAACGGACCGAGTTTTCAGACCCTGCCGATTTACATTTTCTCTTTAACCAAAAAAAGAGTCAAGCCTGATATGTATGCGCTTTCAACACTCGTTTTTGCTGTAACACTTGTGTTGCTTATTGTTATGAATATTGTTCAGGCAAGGGCAGATAAAAAGGGTAAGAGTGATGCCAAATGAAAAAATTAATTACCTTTTTTCTCAGTCTTGTTATTGCAGTTCTTCCTGTTTCAATTATTTCTTTTGCCGAAGATGAATTGTTTACACAGGAGCAGATAGATTACTATGCCTCTCTCGGTTTGCAGGGTACAACAGTTAATGTTTATAACTGGGGTGAGTATATTTCAGATGGCTCTGAGGGTTCAATGGATGTTGTGCACGAGTTTGAACGCTTAACAGGTGCTAAAGTTAATTATACGAACTATGAGTCAAATGAGAATATGTATTCAAAACTTTCGGGCGGCGGTGTTTCCTATGATGTTATCGCACCCAGTGATTATATGATTGCCCGATTGATTGAAGAAAATATGCTGCTTGAGATAGACTGGAACAATGTGCCCAATATCTCACTTATTGATGACAGTTGTAAGAATCTTTATTTTGACCCTGAGCAGAAATATTCGCTTTGTTATAATGTCGGTACAACCGTGCTTATTTATAATACGAAATTTGTTGATGAAGTGCCCGACAGTTGGTCTGTCCTTTGGGACGAGCAGTATAAGGGCAAAGTTCTTATGTTCAATAATTCACGTGATGCTTTTGCCATTGCACAGGCTATGCTCGGTAAGGATTTCAACAGTACAAACGAGGCTGACTGGCAGGAGTGTGCAGAGTTTCTTGCTCAGCAGAGAGATACTGTTTCACCCGTTTATGTAATGGATGAGGTCTTTAATCTTATGGAAAGCGGCGAGTACGCTTTTGCAACTTATTACGCAGGCGACTATGTGCTTATGAGTGAAAATAATGAAGATCTTGATTATTGTTTCCCGAAAGAGGGAGTAAATATCTTCTACGATGCGTTTTGTATTCCGACCTGTGCTCAAAGCAAGCGCGGCGCTGAGGCATTTATTAATTTTATGCATGAACCCCAGGTTGCACTTGAAAATACGGAATTTATTTATTATGCATCTCCTAATATTACCGTAAGAAATAATGAAGAAAGTTCCCTTTACGGCAGTGAGGCTGTTTATCCGGACCCATTGCCGAACGGGCAGTATTTTCATAATCTGCCGCAGAATATACTCGAGGTTCAGTCAAGCCTGTGGTCAAGAGTAAAAGGCGGTCAACTCTCTGCTGACAGTGAGGCTCAAAACAGAAAAATCTATATTGAGTCGGGTATCTTAGGCGGAATTGTGATTGTATTTATAGTATACAAATTAGTTTCAAACAGAAGAAAAAGAAAAATTGAGGATTTAAGCGATTTATATGAATGATTACGGAATAGAAATTGATGACGGACTTTATGAAATAATAGCGGAAATCCGTCAGGCAAAGTGTATCATTTTTGATTTGGACGGCACGCTGGTCAATACTATAGATGATTTGGCTGGTGCCTGCGATTATCTTCTGAAAGAGCAGGGGATAGAGCCGAAATGGAATCTGAACGATTATAAACGTTTTGTAGGCAATGGTGCAAAATTGCTTGTAAGCCGTGCTTTTGACGGAAAACTGTCTGATGCAGAACTTGAACAGCAGTATGCAAAATTCAAAGTTAAGTATAACGAAATCAAACTTGATAATGCCTGTGCATATGACGGTATGATTGATATTGTTACCGCACTTAAAAGAAAAGGTTATAAACTTGCAGTCTGTACAAACAAGCCGAATATTTCTGCCGTTGAAATGGTAGAAACCGTTTATGGTAAAAATACATTTGATTTTATTCTCGGTGCAGTTGATAATGTGCCGAAAAAGCCTGACCCTGCCATGGCAAATATGATAATCAATAAACTTAATGTTAATGCAGAAGAATGTGTGTGGATAGGCGACAGCAGTGTAGATATAGAATCGGCGCATAATATCGGCTGCAAATCCGTTGCTGTTACATGGGGCTTTCGTTCTTATGAAAGTCTGCTTTTGGCAGAGCCGACATTGATTGTTGATACGCCGAAAGATTTTTTTAAAATTTTTAATTTAAGTGTTGACATTTAATGTATCATCTGTTATAATTCATATCGTTGACGCGAGAGTGGCGGAATCGGCAGACGCGCACGTTTGAGGGGCGTGTGGGGCGACTCGTACGGGTTCAAGTCCCGTCTCTCGCACCATTAAAGGCATAGCGACATTTGTTGCTATGCCTTTAATTTTTTATTTTGTTTGACAGATTCACTTGTAAATTACGTCTTTTTTGTACTGCGCTTACAGTTTATTCTGCTTATTAATAAAACTCAAATTTAATATCGGCGTCGGTGAAGTAAAGAGATTTATAGGTATTGTCATCATATTGGAGGAGTACAAAATCACCGATTGATGTTGTGCCTCTATACTCAAAACCGTCTTCCGTTTTTGAAGCATTATTTGCATCATTTGTTTTTAATTCCTGAAAAGCATCATAAATAATCACGGCAGGGTTTGCTGTGCTCTTTTCAGGCGGTATAACGTAACTCATATCGCCGTAAAGATATTTCACTTCAGAGCCGTTATAACTGACTGTGAGCCCTTTTGCATTAGTTGAAGTGGCGGTGATTGTTACAACATTTTCATCAAGAGTTATATTGCAGCTGCAAAAGAAATCCCCCGAAGTATAGGCAGAATTTTGATTGAAATCTACCAATTCGGGGGTATAATTTTGTATTGAACATCCTGAAAAGAGCGCCGCAAAAAGCACCAATAAAGGGATTATTTTTTTCAAAAAACCATTCCACTCATTCAAATTCAGATAAAAGAGCGGGAAGCAGTTCAAGCATATCATCAACAGTCATACCGCGCTGACTGAGTTCTTTAGCAGTAATATCGCCGCAAAGACCATGAATATAAACGGCGCATTTTGCGCTGCTAAACGCATCCATGCCCTGTGCAATAAACGAGCCTATTATACCTGCAAGCATATCGCCTGTGCCGCCCATTGCCATACCTGCATTGCCCGTTGTGTTAACAAACACATCCTCGCCGTTTGTAACAACTGTATTTGCGCCTTTTAGCACAACAATAGCGCCGTATTCATTTGCAAAAGCCTTTGCAACGGCAATTCTGTTTTGCTGAACATAATTTATGCTTTCGTTGATAAGTCTTGCCATTTCGGCTGGGTGCGGCGTTATAACAACATCACCGTGTGCTTCCCTTAAAATATCTATATTCGGCAGAATACAATTTATGCCATCTGCATCGAGAACAATCGGCACATTACATTCTCTTATAATCTGATTTGTAAGAACCTGTGTATCATCGTTATTTCCGATACCGCAGCCGAGAAGAACTGAATCTGCCCAACTGAGTTCTTTTAAAATGTGGGTCAGTGAACCCATAGACAGTGTTTTTTCTTCATTTTCACTCATAGGCGAAAAAAGCGGTTGAGTTAAATGTGAAGTCATTACAGGATAAATGGATTTCGGGAAAACGCATTTTAAAAGCCCCACACCTGTTTTAAGTGCAGATTTTGCAGATATGACAGATGCACCGCACATTTTATAACTTCCGCAGATATTTAACTGATGACCGAAATCGCCTTTATGGGAATTAACAGAACGCTTTGAAAAACAGGATTTAACTGCATTTTTAGTAATCGTTTCAGCATATTTTTTTGTATAACAATCTTCTGGAATACCGATATCAATCGTAACAACCTTGCCACAGTATTCGTTTGACGGCGGCAGAACATGGCAATACTTCAGTGTGGAAATTGCAATTGTCAAATCGGCTTTAACGGCATTTGAAACACTGCCGTTTGTGGCATCTGTACCGCTTGGCGTATCAACAGAAACAACAATCGCGTTGCTACAATTGATTGTGTCAAAAACATTGTTAAACGGCTCTTTCGGCTCACCGTGAAAACCGATTCCGAAAATGCAGTCGACAATCAGCGTACAATCAAAATCAGTATCGTCAAAATCAAGGACCTCAACACCGCTGTTTTTAGCCTCATTAAAATACATTAATGGCTCATCAATCACAGGCATTTTATCAGCGAGCACGATTTTTGCATCTGCACCGAATTCGCACAGAAGTTTTGCGATAACGAAACCATCTCCCGCGTTTTTGCCGTTGCCGCAGACCACAAGCACCGTATTGCCGACAATATTATCACCGTAATATCTGACAATTTTTTTAAAGCATTCACACCCGGCTTTATTCATCAGTTCAGCCTCGGTAAAATATTTTTCAAAAGATAACTGTTCTGCTTTTTTGATTTCTTCAGCAGTTAAAATTTTCATAACTAACTCCATAATATTACAGCAGCAACGGCATAATCGCCGTCGTGGCTTATTGAAACATCACAATCGGAAACTCCGTTCAGATACGGTTTTCCTTCTTCATTATGCAATATTTCAATACTTTTCAGTTTTTTTGTAATTCCTGTTCCGAGCGCTTTGAAATATGCCTCTTTAGCGGCAAAAATGCCTGCAAAGTTTTCGGTCTTTTTGCAATATTCAATTTCATTTTCAGTAAAAACAGATGTTTTGAAAGATGTAATTTCAAGGCTTTTTTCCATCCGTGAAATCTTAACTATATCAGTGCCGATTTTAAACATATCAATCACCGACAGGCGTTACGGAAAAACTGTTTTCGTAATTCAACACATTCATCTTGTTATGCTTACCTGTGGGAACAGGTCCGCACGAATTTGAACCCGCACCGAGCATATAGCCGTCAATATGAATGTCAGTCGTATCGTATTCTTTTAAATCTTCAGCGTGTGCTGCTTTTGCACATTGAGCCGTATTGAAATGATTTGCGTTAAATATAAATGAATTTTTGCTTTCAAATTCAAAACCTGTTCCGTTATTATCGGTTATTCTTGCCCAATATGTGCCGTAGCGCATACCGCTTTCCTGCGGTTTGATATATTTTTGATGCATATCGGAAACTTTAAGATTCTGAATACCGTAAACTGCCTGCTCTTTAAAGTCAGAAACGCTTTCCATATCATAACCGAAGTAAGATATATTTGAAAATGCTTTCGGCATTTCAATGTGCATACCAAGTCTCGGTACGGAAAGAAATTTAAGTTTTTTGAATTTGTAATCCACGTCAATTCTGCCGTTCGCGTGAACAACATACTGTACGGAAAATCTGCCTGCGTTATTCAGTGCAGAAGTTGAAAGTTTATAATCTGAATTAATAATTACAGTATTGTTTTCAATTTTATAAGAATTTTGAGCGGCTGTTTTATTTGTATAAACCAGATTGTGAAGGCCTCTGTTTTCCCAGCCCTTTCTCAAATTCATATCATTGTCAAGAGGTGCTCTGTATAATGACGGTGCAAAGCCTTTTGACTGTGACAGAGGAATACTGTTAACAAACTGTATTCCGTTATAGATATAACTTTCAAACTCTCCTGTAATTTTATTGTAAATAAGTTCACCTTTTTCAAAAGTGACCGCAAGTTTGTTCTCACTGTTTTCGGCTTTGATTATAAAATCGGATTTTTCAGTTGGCTTTACGCTGTATTTGCTGTTCAAAATAATCTGTTCTCTGGCAACTTCAAAGTCACCGTTGTAATATTCAAAAATAATTACCGTATGGTTATTAATCTTTACATTAAGTTTCTGCTTAACGCTTCTTTGCGGTTCAACGGAAATTTTAAATTCATCGTCTGTTACAGTTTCACCGTTATTAAGAACTCTGTATTTTACGGTATAATCGGCATTTTTAAAGTAACCGTGATTGAAAAATTCATACTCATTTTCGCTGATTTTCTTCGCTCTTACGGGGCGGTAACAATTTTTCATCTGAATAGCGCCTGTGTGGGGCGTTCTGTCAGGATAGAAAAGACCGTCTACACAGAAATTGCTGTCGTGCTTCCACTCATTGTGATCGCCGCCGTAGGTGTATTTATAAGGACCTTCTTTTTCAAGAACAGCGTGATCGGCAAATTCCCAGATACAGCCGCCGAGCATATTATCGCCTCTGTAAAATGCCTGAACATATCTTTCAAGTTCACCTGCGCCGAAGCCCATTGCATGCGCATATTCACAAAGGTAATACGGTTTGCCGTAATATTTTCTGCGTTCACCGCTTCCGTTTGCAATTTTATCAACTCTGTTCGGATGAGCATACATTTCCGAAATAACGTCATATGCCCATCGTCTTGTTCTGATAACTGCTTCATAATGAATCGGAATCGGAGATAATTTTTTCAGTTCATTATAACAGTAGTCCTGATTTTTATAGCCATGTGATTCATTGCCGAGAGACCACATTGTGATAGACGGGTGGTTTTTATCTCTCTGATACATACGGTAAACTCTGTCCCAATAATGACCCTGCCATTTTGGATTATGAGAGCATATCCAGCGCTTATGAAGTTCAGTTTCACAGCCGTGCGTTTCTATATCTGCTTCATCAACTACATAAATACCGTATTCATCGCATAAATCAAGAAACATAGCATCGGGAGGATAATGAGATGTGCGAACGCAGTTTATGTTATATTCTTTAAAAGTTTTTACATCTTTTTCCATATCTGCCGCAGTCATAACATAACCTGCTGATTCGTTTGTATCATGATGATTTACGCCGAGAAGTTTAATTCTTTTATTGTTGAAATAAAAAACATTCTTTTTAATTTCAATATGCTTAAAACCGATTCGCTTTCTGATTATTTCAATGATTTTTCCTTCTTTTGAAAGAGAAAGATAAAGATTATATAGTTTTGGAATTTCGGCACTCCATTCCTCAACATCAAGTACATCAAAAGTAATCTTATCAACCTTTTCAGGGCAGATATTAACTGACTTGGATGCTATAAGATCATCGCCGTCAAAAAGTTCAGCGTTAAACGAAACCTCGTCTTTTATTTTAAATGACGGAATAACGTCGAGCATATAGGAACCATCATTGTTGAATGTGGTTTTTGCCTCAAAATCATAAATACTGTTATCTGTTGTTCTTATCATTAAAACATCACGGAAAATGCCGTTGTTTCTGAACATATCCTGACATTCAAGATATGTACCGTTGCACCATTTATGCACAACGGCAACGACCTCATTTTCACCCTCCTGCAAAAATGAAGTAATTTCAAATTCAGATGTATTATGGCTGCCCTCGCTGTAGCCGGCATATTTGCCGTTTACAAATACATCAAGAGAACCTGCAACACCGAGAAACACAAGATTAAAATTGCCGTCTGCTTTGCCAATCGAAAAACGTTTTGAGTAAACGCCTGCAGGGCAATCATTAGGAATGTACGGCGGATTTGGGTCAAATTGATATCTTGTATTTACATAATAAGGATTTTCATAACCGGTAAACTGCCATACAGACGGAACGGAAATATCGTCCATTTCTTCATTGTCGGTATCAAAGCTGTCGGGAATCTGGTGGCAATTGCTGTAATATTTGAATTTCCACTCACCTGAAAGAACAGCAACCATAGATGAATTATAACGCTCTGTTCTTATATCTGTGGCGAGCATATCATCTTTGTTCTCAAAAGGAATAAAATAAGAACGCGGCTCAAGGACGTTTTTTTTATAAATTTCAAAAGTTTTGTAATTATTTGTTTTTAAGTTGTAAATCATATATAATGCTCTCCAAAATTTAGTTGATTACATTATACATTATGTTGAAAATTTTTACAACAACTATTTATACTTCAGCACTTTACAAGAGCACAGTTTTGTATTAAAATATAAATCAATAAAGAAAGTGTTTCGTTAATGTAATATTATATCTTTTTTCGCAGTATACATTACTGAGGATGGTGAAAGCCGTGAACAGTAATGTAGAAAAAAGATGTATCGAAATCGGGAACTACATTAAAAACACAGGTGCAACTGTAAGAAAAGCAGGAGCAGTTTTCGGAATCAGCAAATCAACCGTACATATTGATGTTACAAAAAGGCTTTATGAAATTGACCGTGAACTTTACAAAGATGTTGAAAAAGTTTTGCAGGAAAATAAGGCACAGCGTCACATCAGGGGCGGAATTGCAACTAAAGAAAAATACAGTTCCGCAAATAAACAGGTGAAATAATATGCTCGTTAATACAGGCATAGGAGATTTAGTGTGAAAAAATCACACTAATCTAAATTATATTGTCCTCAAAATTTGCCTGCGGCATAATTTTGAGATGACTGTAATCACCATCAACGCCTTGTCAGGCTACAAAAGAGTGTTGATGATTTATAATAAAATTTGTAGCCTGAAAGGCTATGGTGATTTAAATGAATATTGGCTTTATTGGCTGCGGAAATATGGCGTCGGCAATAATAAAGGGAATTGTTGAAGCGAAAGTAATTAAAGGCGAAAACATTTATGCTTATAACCCAACCGAAAGCAAGACAGATAATTTAGCGGCAAAATACGGAATAAGTAAATGCAAAAATGCAAAAGAAGTTGTTTCATTTGCAGATTTTATTGTGCTTGCCGTTAAGCCCAACAAAATATCGTCAGTTTTAAATGAAATCAATCTTGAACTTGAAAAAAGCAATACTGTTTTAATTTCAATTGCGGCAGGAAAAACAATTGAGTTTATAAGGGACAACCTTTCTCATGATAATAAAATCGTAAGAGTTATGCCCAACATAAATGCAAAGGTTAAGGAATCCTGCTCGGCTTACTGTACAAACGGCAAGGTTACAGGCAGTGAAAAGAAAAAGATTGAAAAGATATTCGGTGCAGTAGGTACAATTACAGAGATTGATGAAAGTCAGTTTCCTCTTTTCGGGGTTATTGCAGGCTGCTCACCTGCATTTGCCTATATGTTTATTGACGCTCTTGCAAGAGCAGGCGTTAAAAATGGTATGAAAAAAGAAGATGCACTGAAATTTGCCGCACAGAGCATTTACGGCAGTGCAAAAATGATTTTGGAATCCGACAGTCATCCGTTTGAACTCATTGACCAGGTTTGCTCACCGGGCGGCACAACTATTGAGGGTGTAACCTCGCTTCAGAATGACGGATTTGAAAGTGCTGTTCACAATGCTGTTCAGGCAGCAGTTGAGAAAGATAAAAAATTATAAAAAGTATTAAGGAGAATATGTTATGAACTATGAAATCAAAGGCGGAGAATTCCCGGCACTGGTATGTTCTCTTGAACCTAACGAAACAATGGTAACCGAAGGCGGCGGAATGAGTTGGATGAGTCCGAATATGCAGATGAAAACAACTACAAACGGCGGAATCGGCAAAATGCTCGGCAGAATGGTATCACAGGAAAGTCTTTTTCAAAATAAATACACTGCAATCGGCGGACCGGGTATGATTGGCTTTGCAAGCAGTTTCCCGGGAGAGATTATTCCGCTTGATGTTTCAGACGGCAAAGAATACATATGCCAGAAATCTGCTTTTCTTGCATCAACAGAAGGCGTAGACCTTTCTATTCAGTTCAGGAAAAAACTTGGCGCAGGTCTTTTCGGCGGTGAAGGATTTATTATGCAGAAAATTTCAGGCAACGGTACTGCATTTATTGAGGTTGATGGTTCGGTAATCCGTTATACACTTGCTGCGGGTCAGCAGATTATCATTGACACAGGTCATCTTGTAATGATGAGCAGTACCTGCCAGATGGATATTCAAACAGTCAAAGGTGCTAAGAATATTCTGTTCGGCGGCGAAGGTCTTTTCAATACAGTCGTAACAGGACCAGGCGAAGTTGCTATTCAGACAATGCCTATTACAAAACTCGCTCAGAGAATTCAGCCGTATATTGTTACAGGTAAATAATTGTATATAAATACTGAAATCCCGTTCGTCAGAACGGGATTTTTGCAGTTCATTTATATTGTTTTTGTTAATGAAATCGTTTTTGGCATTATTTTGCAACTATTTCTTTAATCAGAAATTCTCTTCCTGAAATGATTTTAAAATTACTTCCGCTGCATTTTGGGCAGGTGAATGATAAATTTTTAACTTTGTCTTCATAACCGCAGTCTGAGCATTTTGCAAGCGCTGGAATAATTTCAATTTGCAGTTCAGTGTTTTTATAATCGGTTTCAGGCGCAGATACTTTCCATGCTTCTTTAATAAATTCCGGAACGATGTCTGTCATTTCGCCGATTTGAAGTGTAATGCTGTTAATTACACTTACATTTTGTTCTTTTTTTATATTATCAACAGTATTCATAAGTTGATATACTATACCGAGTTCGTGCATATTCAGTTATTCCATGTATTAATCTGTTTTTCAAGCCAGTTGCACCATGCATCAATACCTTCGCCTGTTTTGGCACTGATAAAGAAAATTTCGCAATTCGGATTGAGTTTTTCAATACGTTCAACAACTGCTTTATCGTCAAAATCAAAAACGCTCTTTGTGTCAATTTTGTTAATAAGAACAGCGTCTGAAACTGTGAACATAAGCGGGTATTTAAGCGGCTTGTCATCACCTTCGGGAACTGACAGAATCATTGCATTTTTGCTTGAACCTGTATCGAATTCAGCAGGGCAAACAAGATTACCGACATTTTCAAGCACGATGAAATCAAAATCAGAAGCATTAAAATTATCAAGCCCCTGCTTTGTCATTCCTGCATCAAGATGACACATTCCGCCTGTATGAAGTTGGATTGATTTAACTCCTGTATCGGCGATTGCACGGGCGTCTACGTCACTGTCTATATCAGCCTCCATAACACCGATATTATATTTATCTTTGAGGCGTGACAGGGTTGCTTTTAAAGTTGTCGTTTTTCCGCTTCCCGGTGCAGACATAAGATTCAGTAAAAAAGTTTTGTTTTCTTTTAATTTATCTCGAACCTTGTTTGCCTCTTTGTCATTGTCTTCAAAAACAGACCTTTTAATTTCTATAGTTTTAAATTCCTGCATAATTTTCAATCCTTTATATTTAAAATTTTTATACTTAATCATTTTATAACACTTAACGTTTTATTTCAATAATTAAATTTTTAT
>JACTVT010000047.1 GCA_014465955.1 Eubacterium sp.
TTTTATTTTTCAAATAATTTATATAATGACTGAATTTTGTATTTCTATTGTTTATTTATATATTGAAATCAAAAATAATTGATGTTTTAAGGAGGCGATTTTTATGTTGATCAGATGCAGAGGACGGCCCAAGAATTTCGCTTAAATAATTAATACAATCAACAAAATAAAACACATTAAAAGGAGAAATTAATATGAAATCCACTACAATAAAAACATATGGTCACAAATTAGTATCCGTATTTTTGGCAGTACTGATGAGTTTATCTGTATTTTCGTCTGCATTCACAGCAGAGGCCGCTAACAAGTGGAAAACAGGATGCTTTGCAAGAGGTACATATACTTCGGGTACAATGGTGGTTCTTAAAAGTACAAAGAAAGATGCAAAAATAAAACTTCATACTTATAAGAAAAATTGGAAAGGCGTCGGAGTTGACTGTAAGTGCACAGTTGATATCATAATGAAAGACGGAAACGGCAGAATAGTTTGGCAGGGCACAAAAAATGTAGGAAAAAACGGCTTAACATTGAAACTTGGTAAGGATCATAGCGTGTATCGCTTGTATTTTAAAGTTCATGGATTAACCAGTCCAAAATATGTTAACAATGTTGCTGATTACTGGGGCATTGAATATACATCAAACTGTTCATAATAATAAGGCGGGTGTGCCCGTCTTTATTCATTAGAATATATGAATTGATTAAGATTGACCCGGTTTTTTTGCAAATTTTTACATTTTTTATTGACACCAATCTAAATCTTGTATATAATTAAAACTACAATAACAATTTGTTGTTGTATTACTTAACTCATTAAGAGTCTGAAACAGTTACGTAATGATGTCCAATATCATTTTTAAGAAAGGAAATGTTATTATGTATTACTTAACTCATTAAGAGTCTGAAACAATAATAAAATTACTGAAATAGATAAAAATCCCATCGTATTACTTAACTCATTAAGAGTCTGAAACACGAATGTGGATAGGGATTTTTTCCATGTTTTTTCCTCGTATTACTTAACTCATTAAGAGTCTGAAACGATAAGTAATAGTGACATTTTCATACTCATTATAATCATCCTCTTGTATTACTTAACTCATTAAGAGTCTGAAACCTTTGAATTTCTTCTGCAATTACATCCATCTTCTCTCGTATTACTTAACTCATTATGAGTCTGAAACAGTATACGCTTACTCAGCTTCCGGAGTATTATCCTGTATTACTTAACTCATTATGAGTCTGAAACAAAATCCTCAAATGTTTATAAGGTTTATAAAGCAGTTAATGTATTACTTAACTCGTTAAGAGTCCAAAACAAGTCTCTGATTGTTCAAAAAATTAATAATGTATTTTGTAAAAAAAGAAAAGCACTGATTCCATTGGCGGTTTCAGTGCTTTTTGTTGTTATTCGATGCTCGGCTTTGCTGAGTGTTTTTTATTTTTAAGAAATTTTGTAAAATGACTTTATTTTATGTTTTTATTGTTTATTTATATATTGAAAATAAAAGTTTCGGAGGTAGTCAATTATGTTTTATCCTTATGAAGAAAATGAAATCAATTACAAAGATTCTGTATACGGAACAGTTGTCGGCAGCTGCAAGAACGGAATATTTATCCGTCTTGAGAATGATGATGTGGCATATGCACCATTTGGCTATTTACAGAAAGGGACAAAGGTTTTATGTACGTTATACAGAAAAGCGCATAAAAACAAAAATGCTTATGTATGTGTAGACACTGTGTTTTACGACAGTGAATTGGCAGCATAGCAATAGGAAGATAATAACCAAACACAAATAAGTGATATTGAAGAGTTTACTGATTCATTAACGAATGAGAAAAGGAGATACCAAAATGGTAATTTTAGAAAAAAGTTATAACACAGCAACCACAATTCCTATTGACAGCAAGCTGTTTGAAATGGGACATATCTTTATTGAAGATGAAATCACATCGGAATCTGCCGATGCAATTAAAAAGCAGATAATGTATCTTGTTTGCGAATCCGCGGATAAGGCTATCTATATACATATCAATTCTCCCGGTGGAGATATAAATGCAGGACTTGTTATTTACGATATTATACAGGATTATGCGGACAGGATTTACCTTGTGTGTACCGACAGAGCCTGCAGTATGGCGGCTGTTTTGCTTGCCTGCGGTAAAACGGGCCACAGATTTATGCTGCAAAACAGTGAGGCGATGATACACGAGCCATTAATTTCCAATCAGATTTCAGGTAACTGCTCATCAATTAAAGCAACATCTATGCGGCTTGTCAGCATTAAAGAAAAAATGAATAAAATCCTCGCAAATCATACCGGAAAGAGTCTGCAGAAAATTGACGAGTCAACAGACTTTGACAATTATATGAATGCACAGGAAGCCGTTCAATTTGGTCTTGCAGACAGATCATATCGTTTAAGGATATAATGGAGGGGAATATAAATGAGTGACAGATTAATTTTAGCTGACGGAATTGAGTTCAGTACAGATGAAAAGAAAACCCACATAAACAGCAACATTTGCATAGTCGGTACAACAGGCGGCGGTAAAACTTTAAATTTGATCCAGCCGAGGATGCTGTATAACAGAAATACCAATCTTGTTATCTTAGATCCGAAAAGAGAGCTGATTGAAAAATACAGATACTTTTATGAATGCTTAGGCTTTAAGGTTCTGGAGCTGAATATATCAAATCCGGATTTGGCAGATATCTGCTTTGATCCTATGCAATACGTTGACAGTCATAAAGATGTTAATATGCTGTCAAGAGCAATTGTTGACCTTACACCGCAGCGTCCAAACAGCTCTGCAGACTGTTATTGGGAGAACAGCAACTGCAATGTTACAAAATTTGCGATTTATTATAAGCTTGCAATTGACGGAGGTGAGCCCACTCTTGTTGATGTTGTTGATTTTATAGACAGTCTTGATATTGATGAACGAAATACATTGATGAGTACGAATGTGGACAGTATTGTTGAAGATGTTAAGCGAAATGTTCCCGATCATCCTATGATTGCACCGTATAATTCATTTAAAACTGCACCGATAAGAACAGCGGATTCTATTTTCACTACCATAAAAACAACTTTATCCAATGTGTTTTCTGAAAATATTAAGCGTATTATTCAAGAAAAAGATACACTTGATTTGAAAAAATTCACTACGGAAAAAAGCATTTTGTTTATTACTGCTGACGGCTCCGATGAGTATGAAGATGCTTTTATCAATCTTATTTTCGATATGCTTATGCAGCAGTTGACGAAAATTGCAGATAGGTATCCTGATCAAAAACTTCCTATACCTGTTCATTTTATTTTTGATGATTTTGCAGCAGGCACTAAAATATCTTCCTTTCCCCGTCAGATATCAAAATTTAGGTCAAAAAATATGAGCTCCACTATTGTATTGCAAAGTGAAACTCAGCTTGAGGGTATGTATGGCGAGGCAGATGCGAAAACAATAATCAACAATAATGATACACTGATTTATCTCGACAGCAATGATGTTAAAACGGCCGGTGATATAGCAATTCGTCTTAATTGCCCTATTGAAGATGTGCTGTATATGCCGCTTGAGTCTGCATAATTTACGGAGGATATAGAATAGAAACTCAAAAAATCTCCGAATTACAGATATGCTAAACAGTATACAGGCAAATGATTCTGTGAATTTTTAAATAATAAATATTCCGATAGAATAAGAGCATTTGCATAAGTTATTTGTTTATTATATGGCAATATTAATTTGTTATTTGATAAAGGAAAGCGCTTATTCAAGTAACAATAATATAAATATATAAGTTTTTAAGGTGGTGATAATTTGAATAGTAAAGATAAAGAATCATTTTTAATTAAAAACATCGGAAGACCTGGCTCAAGCAAGAACTTAAAGCATTTTTTACTACACCAAAATAAAAAAGCAACAGATGATAAAGTATTTTTCGTAAATGAGAGGAGAAATAAAACAGATGATTAAAAAGAAAACTAAATTAACTGTTTTGGCATTTGTATTTGCAATAGTATCGGCAGGTTTTTATATTAATGGAATTTGCAGTGTAATCAACGATGAATTCTATCCTGACGCTTGGACATCGCTTATCGGTTTAATTCCTATAATAGGTACAATAATTTTAATTCCATTTATTAATGAAATTAAAAATTCCAGAAAGATTCCGATTATAATTTCAACCTTACTGTTAATGTTAGGCTTGACTGATTGTATAGCAGGTCAGACATTATGTCTGCCGTTAGTTCAGAACTGTTTTTTCTATCTTGTATTTGGCACATCGGTAATGGCAAAGCACATAACGTTTGTATTTACATATTTTGTTTTTGCCCTGATTGTTTTACTTATACCGGTTTGTAAACCGATATGGGCAAAAGCATTTTGTATTGCAGAGATAGGATTGAACTCATTTTACCTGATATATATTGCTATAACAGATCGCCTTTTGTTAAATCAAAGTGATTATTTGCTCAGTGTTGCTTTTATGTTTTTCTATTTAAGCTTCTTTTTTATAGCATGTACAATGTCGGAAGACTGCAATGAAATATTTGGTGTGAAAAAGTATAAAAAACTTGATTTTACAAATTTTTTCAACAGCAATGCTAATCTTGAAATTGCGTGCACGAATTCAAGATACAGTTATAAAGATTATGCCGTATTTTATAAACATCTCAAAAATAATAATTATGAATATATAAAAGAGCATGGCTATGGGCACGATTTTATAGTTCAAATGATTATTGATTTAAAGGAAATATTAGATGCGACTATTTCGGATAACAGCAAATTAGAACTGATTTTACTTAAGAAAAAAGTAGATGAAGTTTACAGCCTTCACAATAATTCAATAGATTTGGATTGTCACTATTTTATATTTCTTCAATTTCTTATGAATGCCACGGAGCAGGATATTGAAAACGAATTAACAGTGAATATTAATTCTAAATCAGAATTTCCGATAAATATATTGTCTAATTCCTCCAACAATTCGTTTATACTTGACGGTGTGAATATAAAATGTATGGCATCATTTTTGCAGTCACTTAAATTTAAAAATATTAATAAGCAAAAGAAAATATGCTCTCTAACCGCTAAGGAGTCTGAAAAGGCAGGGAAGCATCATAACCTTTGGAGACTTTCAAAAATGCTTTATTGGAACGGCAAAAGGATAGATCGTTACAGCAAAGATTATACTGAACTTATAACAAAAGCATATGATGCAATGGCAGAAAGCAATCCTGAGTTTGTCAAAATTCTTTTGTCAACGGAATATAAGATTTTGGCTGATTCCGAATTGGAAGACAGCAAAAGGAAAACATTGCTTACTGAAAATGAGTTTACAGAAGAACAGCTTTTTCGTTTGAGAAAAAAGTATAAGGAGGAAAAATCTTATGAGTAATGTACAGGATGATGCAATCATTAAACGCTTTATACAATTAGTGGAATCCGCGACAACATTAAATGATTTAGAAAATATTGATGCGTTTTTAAAGATTTGCAATGATAAATCATCGCTCAGAGCGGTAGCATATAATCATCTTATGCAGTTGTTGTCTGATGAAAACTCGACTGCTCTTGAACTCGCTTTTGCCTATTTTATTACGGGACAGACCTATGAAAAGCCTGAATGGAGATGTATGTATTTTTATACCGCCTGTGATTATTTCAGAGATGCATCGACTTCCTTAGGCTTAGAAAGTAATTCGTTTTGTTCGGATGAGAAGATAAGAGCCTATGCCGATTTCAGAATAAACTTGCATGATGTTTTTTATACAAATGATGAATGATTCTTGATGTGTTAGTGATTAAGGCAGCGACTTTTTAAAGTAAATTAACAATATTATTTTTGAAGTTTTACAGTATCTTTTGACAAATTAAAAATTATATCGTATTATGTATTTATAGCCGGGGGTGATACAGATATGCCGTTACAAATAATCAGAAACGATATAACAAAAGTTCAATGTGACACAATCGTCAACGCTGCTAATAGTACACTACTTGGTGGCGGAGGTGTTGACGGCGCAATCCATAGAGCCGCAGGCAGGGGACTTTTGCTTGAGTGTATGAAACTTGGCGGCTGTAAGGTTGGTCAGGCTAAAATTACAAAGGGATATAACCTGCCCTGCAAATATGTTATCCATACTGTCGGTCCAAAATGGAAAGGCGGTAAGAACGGCGAGAAAGATTTGCTCGAAAACTGCTATAAAAATTCACTTGCCCTTGCTAAAGAAAATAATTGCGAATCTGTAGCATTTCCGCTGATTTCAAGCGGCGTTTACGGCTATCCGATGAATGAAGCATTCAGGGTTGCGGTTGATACTGTTGCAGAATTTCTGATGCAGAATGATATGCTTGTGTATATCGTTGTCTATAACAAAAATGCATTTACGACAAGCAACAAATTATTCACTGATATTGCACAGTACATAGATGACAATTATGTTGCCGAGCATTCACCATACGACAGCAGAAGATTAAATAATTCTGATGAAAGTATGCCTTTGCCGATGACAAGGTTTTTGCCTGATGATGATTTGCAGGAAAGTGCAGTGCTTGAACCTGTATGTGAGCAAAGTGAAGATTCTTTTGATTCCATAACAAGTTTTTTCAAAAGTGATGACAGCCTTGAAAATATAATTGACAAAACGATTGATGAAAGCTTTTCTGAAATGCTGTTAAGGCTGATAGACGAGCGCAGAATGAAGGACAGTGAGTGCTATAAAAAAGCAAATATTGATAAACGATTGTTCTCAAAAATCCGCTCTAATAAGGATTATAAGCCGAGCAAATCGACTGTTCTTGCCTTTTGCATTGCGCTTGAATTACCGCTTGTTCAAACAAATGAAATGCTGATGAAAGCAGGCTTCGCCCTCTCCCACAGCAATAAATTTGATATTATCGTTGAATATTTCATTAAGCAGAATAACTTCAATATTTTTGAAATCAACGAAGCCCTCTTCGCCTTTGACCAAAGCCTTTTAGGGTCATTAAATTAGTCGCACGGCAGGCGACCAAATCAAAAGTGAACCTCTGTATAATGAGCTTGTAAGGTTGAAAAACACCAAAACACAAATTCATTTTACGGAGGTTTTTTAAATGAAAAAGACAAGCAACAACATTACGGAATTGGTATTTATTCTTGACCGTTCGGGTTCAATGGGCGGACTTGAAAGCGACACAATCGGCGGCTTTAATTCGCTGATTGAAAAGCAGAAAAAACAGGACGGCAAGTGCTGTGTTTCAACGGTTCTTTTTGATAATTTCAGTGAGGTCATCCACGACAGAGTAGAATTGGAAAATATCAAACCTATGACGGACAAGGACTATTATGTCCGTGGCTGTACAGCACTGATTGATGCAATCGGCGGTGCGATTCATCACATTGCAAACATTCATAAGTACGCAAGACCTGAGGATGTGCCTGAACATACTATGTTTGTGATTATGACTGACGGCTATGAAAATGCAAGTCACATCTACACAAGCGACAGAGTCAAAGCGATGATTGAACATGAAAAAGAAAATTACGGTTGGGAATTTCTTTTTATCGGTGCGAATATTGACGCTGTTGAAACTGCAAGACACTTCGGCATAAATGAGGACAGAGCCGTAAACTACCACGCCGACAGTCAGGGCACAAGCGTTGTTTATGACACCGTTGCAGATACAGTTTGCTGCATACGTTCCTGCAAGCCAATCTCTGCCGACTGGAGCGACAGTATCAACGAGGATTATAACAACAGAAAATAATTTGTTTTAAAAAATTTTTTATTAATATTTAAGGCAGTGATGCAGAATTTAATTCGTGCACCACTGCCTTTTTATCATTTATCAGATAAGATTTTTAATTTATCTTCAGTCGATAAATTAAAACCATCAAGCTTTTGTTTCATAGCTTTTGTATGGTAATAGGTCAGCTTTTCTGAAATTTCTTTTTGCTCTTCTTGAGATATATTGACCCGGTGGATACAGATGTTTTGAATTCTGCTCTTCTTCATCTGCAAACACCTCGGTAAAGTATATTTTTAAAGATGCTTGACCTATTCCTTTTTGAATTTTGCTGTGGCATAAAACCACAACGCTTTAACTATTTTCCATTTCACTCCTTTACATAAACATTCCAATACCATGATACTCATCGTATTCATCGTCATAATCTTCATTCGAAATTTTCTGACCTTGTGCGATGAGCTTTTCAATTTCTTTTTTGCTGTGATGCGGCATCCACTTGCGTTTGGAGTTATTCTGCATTTCCAAATCAAGCAAATTGCCAATCAAATTAAATAAATCATCTGAGATAATTCCAATTTGCGGCGTTTCATATTCCTGATATTCTTCTGAAATTATACTGTCACAGCCGCCGAGTTCAAAATAGATTTCAAGATTTTCTTTGAGAAATCTCTCGTCAAACAATTTGTTATCACGGCATTTGTGTTTGTCATCTGTGGTGAAAGTAATATACTTTCTGTTCTCCTGCCAGTTGACTGTTACGCCCAATCGTTCAAGAAGATAGATGAATTCTTCTTTACTGCTACTGTGTTTCATCGCATAATCTAGCTTGCTTTTGAGCTTTCTTTTCCATTTCGGCATATTGTATCTTGTAGCTTTTGCCTCGGTTAAAGTGATTCCGTACTCTTCACAAATCTTGTTTGAATACTCTTTGACCTGTATCATTTCATCTCTGGATTGATGAAATTTCTTGCCGTTTTCAAAATTAACTGAGTTGAAAACAATATGATTGTGAATATGTTTTCTGTCTGTATGGGTTGCAATTACCATTTGATAATTGCCAAAATACTCTGCAAATTTCAATCCAATTTCGTGTGCCGTTTCCGGTGAAATGTTATCATCGGGACTAAAAGATTGTACCACATGATAATTCTGAATTGTTTCGTATCATTTGAAATGTATCAATGACAATCAGTATTGTATCCGTATGCGTGATGATGAAATTCTGTATCTGCTGAATTAATCCTGTTTCAATACTTTCAGATTTGGTAGCAACATACAAATTTGACGGCACTTCATCAGTTATGCAATTCAGCCTGTCCTGAATTCTTGCAAGGCTGTCCTCTAAACACAGATAGAGTACAGTTCCTTTTTCAGTCGGTAGATTCCAAACTGATTCACCTTTAGCAATTCGTACACTCCAATCAAGCACCATCCACGATTTACCAATCTTTGGTGCACCGCCGAGAATGGAAACTCCCTGCGGTAACAAAGACTGAATGCAAAATCTTGATTTTGGAAATTGCATATCCATCAATGTTTCACCGTCCACTACTTCAAGCAATTTAACTTCTTTTTCCATAAGGTTTACCCCCTTTCTCTTTTGATTTAAATATATCTTCTTGTTAAGAATTTCTATTTATGTTATGATTTTAGCAGGGGCAAAACCTCAAAACTATGCGTAAGTGAAAATTCAAATTTTTGAGAAAGATTGATTATGGACAGAAGTATTTATTCAAGAACAGGGTTATATATTAAATTCAAAAACAAGAATATTATGGAGAGAGTTGCAGTTGATGATTTGGATATAACCGAATTAGAACCAATTGATTACAGAAATGAACTCATTGCCCTTTATGATTATGAACTACCGGAGATATGTGATAATTATGATGTCGATTCTGCATATGATTTTGCTGATAAAATTTTAAAAGACAATATTGTCTTAGGCATATTACTAAAGGCGGATATTGATAAATATCTTGTTCACAGAAAACTGATTAAAGATATCTCAACTCCTGAAGAACTTAAAAGAAAATTAGAAACAGTAAGCGTAAGGATGAAGCTGCTGCCATATATGAAAGAGCGAGTGTATAAGCTTTTGATGTGTATGAGGCACAAAGAAATTCTTGCAGGTGTTTTGGAAGTTAATATGCACGATACGGTTGAATACAAGGTTACTAAAACAAGAAATGGTGAAGAAATTTTATTTTTTGATAATCCCCAATCTTATTACGAATATTTGATTTTTACTTTTTATTTAAGAGATGAAACAGTTTGCGAATGTGAGAATTGCAATAGATTATTTGTTCCAAAGACAAAAAAGAAAACTCTGTACTGTGACAGAGTTTTTAAGGATAGTAAGACCTGCAAGCAGATTGGTCCTACACAGAAATACAAAATGCTCGCAAAAAATGATATTGTTCTAAAAACTTTTGAAAAAGAGAAAAACAAAATGTACAAGCGAATGGAGAGAACTTCTTCATTCGGCGAAACACCAAAATCTATTTCTTATGATGAATATGTGGATTGGCTGAATAAAGCTATCAATGCTAAGAATATGTATTTGAATAATGAACTTACAGAAATTGAAGCGTTGAGAATAATACAAACTGATTAAAGATAAAAGCACCTGCTAATCAATAGCAAGTGCTTTAGTTCAATTTATCGCTAAGATATTCATCTGCTGTTTTCAACAAATAACTTTGTATTATCAAGTCTTAAATTTGATGTGGCTTTATTTATCTTGCTTTTAAAATGATCTTTTATATCTTGTTCAGATAGCCAGCCTTGTTGTTCACCTGATAGCCTGCCTTCTTCAATTTCGTTTATTAATTTATCAATGTTATTACTTGTTGAATTATTCATACATTATCACCATTTTTATTTTATCATATTGTAAGAATAATATAAAGAATATTTTTATATTGACTTGACTTATTAAGATTGTATGTTATAGTCAAACAAAAGGAGGTCGGTTATTTGAAAGTAGCGATTTACAGCCGAAAGTCCTTGTTTACGGGCAAGGGCGAGAGCGTTGAAAATCAGATTGAGATGTGTAAGCAATACATTAAATTTTCAATGGTTGATGTTGAGGTTGCCGATGAGGATATACTCGTCTATGAGGACGAGGGATATTCTGCAAAAGACCTGAAACGACCGCAGTTTCAGCAGATGATGAAAGACCTGGATACATACAAATTTGAGTATATTGTCTGCTATCGTTTGGATAGGTTAAGCCGTAATGTCAGTGATTTTTCGGGCTTGATTGAACTGCTCAATGATAAGGGCGTAAACCTGATTTGCATTAAAGAACATTTTGACACCTCCTCACCGATGGGCAAGGCTATGATGTATATCACCTCCGTTTTTGCTCAGTTGGAGCGTGAAACCATTGCCGAGCGTGTTCGTGATAATATGCACCTTTTGGCTCGCACAGGTCGCTGGCTCGGAGGCACACCGCCGACAGGATATCAGGGTGCAGAGGAGAGTGAGGTTATTGTTGACGGCAAGGTTAAAACCTCTCATAAATTGGTGTTCAGTGATGAAATTGAAATTGTTAAACTGATGTATAATCACTTTCTTGAAACACATTCTGTATCAGCTGTGAGCAAATATTTAATTGCAAAAAAGATAAAGTCAAAGACTACAGGCAAATATTTTTCTGTGCTTGGTATTCGTGATATTCTGCAAAATCCTGTTTACTGTATTGCGGATGAAAATGCCTATGAATACTTTGCTGAAAATGGCTCTGATATTTGCCGGAATAAAGAATTATGGAATGGTGAACACGGTGTTTCAACCTATAACAAAAGGGATTACAGCCGTTCAGGTGCACCGAGAAATGCGCTCAGTGAATGGATTGTTGCAATCGGCAGGCACGAGGGAATTATCAGCGGTAAGGACTGGGTGTCCATTCAGAAATACTTTCATAATAACCATAAAGAAAAGATTGTTAATCACAGTGAGGTCGGTTTGCTTTCGGGTTTAATTTACTGCACCAAATGCGGTGAAAAGATGTTTTCAAAAAAGCACAAGGCAACGAGTAACAATTTCAGCTATATCTGTTCAAGCAAGCTGAAGGGCAACAACGCACTTTGTGATTGCCCTAACCTCACAGGTCAGCAGACTGATGATTTAGTGGTTGACTATATCAAAGGTGAATTAGATAATTTCGATACATTTACCTCTGCTCTTGAAAATCTGAGAAGGGAATATGAAAAAGAGCAGAATAACGATAAAACAGATAAAATAAAAAAGGATATTGAAGCAACGCAAAGTGAAATCAATACCCTTGTAAACCGCCTAACCGATACAACATTGAGTAGTGTTGCAATCAGTGCGATTGATAAAAAAATAGTAGAACAAACCGAATATTTACACGCACTTGAAAAGGAACTTGCTGAGCAAAATCAATCTGATGATGACATTGATTTTGATACTGATGCTTTAATAGAAAGTGTTAAGTCTTTCAAGAATTTATTTGATGATTTATCCATTTATGACAAACGGCAGATTATAAGACTGCTCATTCAAAAAATTGAGTGGGACGGAGCGGATTTGGATATTTTTATGTACGGTGAATAAAACAATTTCAGCCGTTTATTCACCGAAAAGCACGCAAAAGTTGCCGCAATGTTGGTGGCGTATTCCCGCTTCTGATTGCGATTATTGCGATGTTTTTTACCGGGAACAGTTTTTTGTCGGCGCTGATATTGCTTGGGTTTATTGCATCGTCAATGGCGGTTACACTTTTATCATCAAAGGTACTTACCAAAACCGTTCTGAAAGGCGAGGCGTCCTCTTTTGTGCTTGAACTTCCGCCGTACAGAAAACCGCAGTTTTTTAAAATCATACTTGAAACGATTAAAGACAAAGTCATTTTTGTTCTTCTGCGTGCAGTGGCAGTAGCGGCACCTGCAGGATTGATTATCTGGCTTTTGAGCAATATAAGTATTAATGGTACAATGCTGCTGACATTAATTTCGGATTTTCTTGACCCTGTTGGCAGACTGCTCGGGCTTGACGGTGTGATTCTGATTGGTTTTATTCTTGGCTTTCCTGCCAATGAAATTGTGATACCAATAATTTTGATGATATATCTTTCAAACGGAACATTAAGTGATTATTCTTCACTAACTGATTTGAAAGAAATACTCGTTGCAAATGACTGGACTTCCGTAACTGCTATATGTACCTGTATATTTTCAATGTTTCATTTCCCGTGTTCAACAACTTTACTGACAATATGGAAAGAAACAAAGTCAGTAAAATGGACTGCTTTAAGTGTTATTACACCTTTGACAGCAGGTATTATAATTTGCTTTTTTGTTAATTTAATTTTCTAAAAATATTGTTGATTTGTGTAGAAAGTGAAAATAAGTGAAAAAATATCACTTAAATTTGGAAAATACTATTGCATTTTTAAATATTCTGTGGTATTATGTGAAACACAATCACTTTTAGATACTACGGAGGAAAAATAATGAACAGTAAAATGAAAATATTGGTTGCAGATGATGTAACTGTATTCGGTAAGGATTGTAAGAAAGAACTTGAAAAATCAGGATTTGAAGTTTCTCTTTGTAAAAAAGACGGAAACACGGTTATCTCACTTCTTGAAAATCAGCATTTTGATGCCGTGCTTATGGATGTTTTTATGTCGGGTGCAGACGGGTTTGAAGTGCTTGAAAGCATTTCCGAGTCGCTTACCGAAAAACCGCTGACGCTTGTATTATCGGCAGTTGATAATTCGCAGATTGAGGAGCAGGTAATTGCATCAGGTGCAGATTATTATTTTATTAAGCCTGTTTCACCCGAGTCTGTCGCTAAAAGAATTGAAAAACTTTCGCAGTGGAAAATGAGTAAAAATAAGAGCAGTTCTGCTTATCACGATAATGATATTGATGTTGTGATTTCGGATATTATGCGTCAAATCGGCGTGCCTGCTCATATCAAAGGCTATCAGTACTTACGTTCGGCAATCAAACTTTCTGTTGAAGACAATGAAATGCTTGGCTCGGTCACGAAATTATTGTATCCCACAGTTGCTAAAATGTATTCC
Source organism: Eubacterium sp. (assembly GCA_014465955.1). Classification (GTDB taxonomy): domain Bacteria; phylum Bacillota; class Clostridia; order Oscillospirales; family Acutalibacteraceae; genus Eubacterium_R. The sequence continues at coordinate 13,814 of JACTVT010000047.1, forward strand.
ACAACTCCGTCAAGAGTTGAAAGAGCAATCCGCCACGCTATTGAGGTTGCGTGGGACAGGGGAGATGTTGATGTTCTTTCTTCCTATTTCGGTTATACCATTCAGTCTCAGCGCGGCAAGCCTACAAATTCCGAATTTATTGCAATGATTGCTGATAAATTGAAACTCTCCCTTAAAACTGCATAAATAATTAAAAGAGCACGAATTAAATTTTCGTGCTCTTTTTGTATAAAAGTATAATTTTTATAACAATTTTTCAAATCCTTCGGTAGTGTATTCCTCACCGTTTCGTTTCTTTTTTAACTGGACCATAAGGGCGTTGAATCGCTTTCTTGTCATCGGGTAAAGAATTGCTGAAATGATTGAAAGCAGCAGGAATATTGCAGGAATAACGGTTGAAATATTCTCCATTCCGTTTATGATTTTTTCATCTGTAACGACTGTGAACAGTGCTTCTGAGCCTGCCGTGTCTTTTGAAGAGTCATAGCCGTAGAATGACAGCAACTGACCTGCCATTAGAATACCGAATGCAGAGCCGAATTTCTGTATTAACTGCGGGAGGGCAGTTATGGTTGATTCTCTTCTTTCACCCGTTTTGAATTCGTCAAGTTCAACCAGGTCATAACCCATTGAATAGAATAATGTCCAGAAAGTGCCTGTGCCGATACCGAGAATAACGGGGCTTAAAATGCACATAAATCTGAAGCCTGCAATTTCGGCATCAAGACCGATTATTTTTATCGCAATTTCGCCTGCAAAAGTTATTGATAAAAATAGAATTGCCGCAAAACGCCTGTCTTTTTTCTTTGCCGTTGCCTCAACAAGCGGCACAACGATTGCCATTGAAACTACAAGCGAAAGAATAACAAACACAATGCCTGTGTCATATTCCATTCCGATGCAGTCGATAACCATATAAGTTAAGTTTGCCTGAATCATTGATGAGGTTGCAAGGAAAAAGAATACAAAAAGCAGAAAATATTTTGCGGGTTTCAGTGATAATATTTCACCGAATGCTTTCATTGTGGATTTAAGGCTGACTTTTTGAACGGGTTCACCGTCTTTAGCCTGTTTCGGAGAATAAACGCCGTTCAGTGATTTGCAGCAGATAAATCCGAAGGTAACTGCCATAACGCTGATGATTGCCGCTACAACTGCATATGAATTGCTTTCGTATTTTTCCGTAAGCAGGATTGCCACTGTCGGCACAAGAGCAGGCAGTATATTGCCGAGTCCGACTGCAATTGCATTGAGCAGTGATGATAGACTTCTGATTTGCGTTCTTTCATCATAATCTTCTGTCAGTTCGGCAACAACAGCGTAATAGGGGATAGTGTACATAGTGTAAAATACCCATATAGCCATTGAAATTACTGTGTATAAAATAATTTTAGCCGTCTGTGACGTAAAACCTGCGCCGATACTGCTCCACGCAACAATGAAAATCACTGCAAGCGGAATAAGCGAGCCTTTCATTACCTTGCGCTTGTCAACGCCTATACGGTCGGTGTAGTTGCCAATCATCGGGTCAGTCACTGCGTCCCACGCAATAGATATAAAAATGATGATAGAACTGTATTTCGGCTGAATGCCTACTATTTCGTTAAGAAAGGTTAAATAATATGTGTAAAACATATTGTAAATAAGCGATTCGGTAAAAATTCCGAATGCGTAACCCGTCTTTTTCTTTTTGGTCAATGCTGCTTTTGGCATAAACCCGCCCCCTTTTATAAATTTATTTTACATCAATAAAAACAAATTAGCAAGAAAATTAATTTATTATGGAAATTTTATTGCGCATATGTTAAAATATTTTGAAAATAATTTTATTCAGGGGAAATGTTTATGATTAAAAAGAAGAATTTGCCTTATATAATTTTTATCATATTTTACTTCCTTTTCTTCGGTGCAATGATGATTTTCGGGAGTAAATACGATTTAAAACTTAATCAGGAATTTTTTGATCCTGAGCGTATTTTTTCAAAAACCTTTGAAATCTGGGGTGAAGCGCCTCGCTTTGCAATGTGGGCGCCTGCGGCAGCAGTTCTTTTGCTGACAAGACATAGCCTTGCCGAGTGTATATCGGTCATTCATAAAATTCTGCCGTTTATTCCTGAAATCAGCGAAAAAGCACAGCAGAAAAAGGTTTATAAGTTTTTTAACGCTGTTGTCAATATTATTGAAATAGTCGGTTTTACGGTATTAACTGTTCTCGGCTGTGATAAACTGATAAGAAATGTCGGTAAATATTATGTTGATTTAAGCCGTGCAGTGTGGTATATAATATCTGCCGTTGTTGCCGCAGTTCTTATTCTTATATTCAGCAGAATTCCGAAACGTGTTTTAAATAAACTTGAGCCTATTGCTTTAATGGGCATTTTAATCGGACTGCTTTATCTGTTTACAGACCCTATTAAGAATTTTATCAACAGAGCAAGGTTCAGAGAAATGGTTGCCTTTTCACACGGTATTCCCGATGCTAAAGACCCTGCCGTTACAAGAAATCTTATGGAATCGGCAGACTACAGTTGTTTTACACCGTGGTATCGGAAAGGTCTCGGAGGAACAATGCTTAACGGTATTGAACTTGAAGGTTCAAGTTGCCCGAGCGGCCATATGATGAGCGGCTGTTTTATATTTATTTCGGCGGTAGTTTGCAGTGCATTTGAAAAACTTAAAAAATTTACAGTGCCTGCCTGCGTTTTAAGTTTTGTTTATGTTGCTGTTCTTGGTTTTACAAGAATGGTAAGGGGCGCACATTTTTTAACAGATGTTTCGCTCGGCGCAATTATCGGTATGGTGTTTTTCCTTTTTGCTCTCGGTGTTTTAAAACTTTTTGAAAAGAAAAATATTCTGCCGATAAGGCATTTTGAAGATTAATAAAGAACGGAAAAGAGACGGATATGAAAAAATATTTAAATAAGATCATCTGCCTGCTTTTGTCATTTACAATGCTTTTCAGTGTAATGTCTGCTGCAAATATTACGGCACAGGCATATACCTTCGGCAATGACATAGTAGAGTATGCAAGAGATTATATCGGCTGCGGGTATGTATACGGACACAGCGGACCTGATACATTTGACTGTTCGGGTTTTGTTATGTATGTCTTTAATCGTTTTGGAATATCGCTTCCTCACAGTTCACGTGAATATTGGAATAACCCGACTGATTACGGCAGGGTGATAGATTATAATTCAATTGATAATGCACTGCCGGGTGATATTATTTCGTGGAACGGTCATGTTGCAATTTATACAGGCGGCGGTTATGTTATTGAGGCAGCGAATTCAAAAGTCGGCGTTGCCGAAAGAAAATATGATCTGAAAGGTTGGAACGGTAACTATCAGGTTATCAGAATTTACGGTGTTCAGAGTGAATACTACATAAGCGGACTGCCTTTTCGTGATATGTGGAACTGTGACGGCTACGCTTCATATTTAAAGTATACTTCAATCTACAACAGTTATTTGAAAGGCACAAATCCGCCGTATTATAATGAATTTTCGCCTAATGAATCACTAACCCGCGCAATGCTTGTAACTATAATTTACAGAATGGCAGGTGAGCCGTATAACGGTAAAAATCCTCACGGCAGTCAAACCCCGTTTGAGGATATTGGCAATACAGGCGCTTATTTTTATGATGCTTCCTGTTGGGCACTCGATAAAGGCATAACAACAGAAATTTATTTTAAGCCTTATGATTATGTATCAAGAGAAGAAACGGCTGCTTTCTTTTACAGATACGCAGATATAAGCGGAAAAATTACAAATGAAGATTATAAAAATATTGATTTGTCACGTTATCACGATTATGAAAATGTGCGTGACTGGGCATTGGAAGCACTTCAGTGGGCAAATCAAAGCGGAATGATAACAGGCACACAGGAGGGTTATATTGACCCGCAGGGTGATACAAAGCGTATTCATTCCTCAAAAATCATTTACGGCTTCGGAAAAACATATAATATCGGTAAATTCAAATAAAAAACGATGAATGGAGCGACACAATCCATTCATCGTTCCCCGCAACAGTATTTAGGCAAAGTAACAGAAAACAAAAAATACATATTGCAGGTAATCCAATCATTAAATAAAATATACTCAAAAATTACTTTATTCTTGAATTACAT
>JACTVT010000048.1 GCA_014465955.1 Eubacterium sp.
TTATGAGGTGCTATTAATATATAAATTATCTTAAATTATTTTATTGATTATATATATAAAATATGCTATAATTTTATAAATTAAAATGGAGTAGTATATACAGATGATTATTCTCGGCATTGACCCCGGTTACGCTATAATAGGCTGGGGCGTTCTTGAATATAATGCAAATAAATTCAGAGTGATTGATTACGGTGCAATTACTACTGAAGCACATACTGAATTTTCGTTAAGACTTCAACAGATTTATTTCGGTATGAACGAGATCTTTGATAAATATCACCCTGATGTTATGAGTATGGAAAAACTGTTTTATAATAATAATGCCAAAACAGTTATTGATGTTGCACAGGCAAGGGGAGTTATTACTCTGTCGGCAAGACTGCATAATGTGCCGGTTTCGGAATATACACCGCTTCAGGTCAAGCAGTCCGTTACAGGTTACGGCAGGGCAGTGAAAAAGCAGGTGCAGGAGATGACAAGAATTATCCTTAATCTTGAAAAAATCCCCAAGCCCGATGATACTGCAGATGCGCTTGCAATGGCAATCTGCCACGGTCATTCCAGCGGCAGTATATTAAATAATCTGCTTTAATGTGATTATTTGTGGGGAGGGTCTCCGTGCCCTTCTGCAAAATGTAGGGGAGGGTCTCCGTGCCCTCCCGAAGAATTAAGAATCGTAGGTGCGGATATTATCCGCCCGTCAATAGGTGAAATTATGATTTACAGTCTAAAAGGTGAATTAACATATATTGATGCGCAGTTTGTTGTGGTAGAGTGCAGCGGAGTCGGTTTTAAATGTTTTACTTCGCTCAATACATCAAAAAATATCGGTAAAATCGGCAGACAGGTTATGCTTTATACATATATGTCTGTTCGTGAGGATGCCATGGATTTGTTTGGATTTTTAACAACTGCCGAACTTGATGCATTTAAACTGCTTATTACGGTATCAGGTGTAGGCCCTAAAGCAGCCATCGCCATTCTTTCGGAACTCAGCCCCGATAAACTTGCAATTGCAATTGCAAGTTCAGACGTAAAGTCAATTACAAGGGCAAATGGTGTCGGCAAAAAAACGGCAGAGCGTGTTGTGCTTGAACTTAAGGATAAAATGGCAGGTGTCGGCGGTGAAAATATTTCATCAGCCGTTCAGTCTGCAATGTCTGCGGTTGAAGAGTCTGCCGCAAGCGAGGCGGTTGCCGCACTTGTTGCGCTCGGTTTCAGTCAAAGTGATGCGGCAGTTGCCGTAGGTCAGATGGATAAATCACTTTCCGCCGATGAAATGATAAGATTAGGTTTAAAACAACTTTCAAGAAATTTGTAATGTTATTGGGGTATAAGTATGAGTGAAATGGATTTTGAAAACAGAATAGTTTCAACCGAATTTACCGAGGCAGACAGTGATATCGAAAGCAGTCTGCGCCCGAAAACGCTTGATGATTATACAGGTCAGGAGAAAGCAAAGGAAAATCTTTCTGTTTATATCAAAGCGGCACGCGGCAGGGGAGAGGCGCTTGACCATGTTCTGCTTTACGGACCTCCCGGTCTCGGCAAAACAACGCTTGCAGGCATAATCGCCAATGAAATGGGCGTTAATATAAGAATTACGAGCGGTCCTGCTATCGAAAAGCAGGGTGACCTTGCCGCCATTCTTACAAATTTGCAGGACGGCGATGTGCTTTTTATTGACGAGATTCACCGCCTTAACAGAAGCGTTGAGGAGGTTCTTTATCCTGCTATGGAGGACAGGGCACTTGATATTATCATCGGCAAAGGTCCGTCTGCAAGGTCAATAAGGCTTGATTTGCCGAATTTTACACTTGTCGGCGCTACTACAAGAGCAGGTCAGTTGTCGGCTCCTCTGCGTGACAGATTCGGCGTAATTCTTCGTCTTGAACTTTACAGTAATGAGGAACTTGCTGCAATTGTAAACAGAAGTGCAGGAATTCTGGGCATAAATATAGATAAGGAGGGTGCTGCGGAAATTGCTTCCCGTTCAAGAGGAACACCCCGTATCGCAAACAGACTTCTTAAAAGAAGCCGTGACTTCGCAGAGGTTAAGTATGACGGCGTAATTACGAAAGAGGCTTCACGTGATGCGCTTGAGCGTATGGAGGTTGATGAACTTGGTCTTGACTCAATTGACAGGCGGCTGCTTACTGCAATGATTAAAAATTATAACGGCGGTCCTGTAGGACTTGAAACAATTGCCGCCAATATCGGCGAAGAAGCAATTACTATTGAAGATGTGTGTGAACCGTTTTTGATGCAGATAGGCTTTTTGAGCAGAACCCCGAGGGGAAGATGTGTTACATCTGCCGGCTATAAGCATTTGGGCTTTGAGCAGGACGGTCAGCAATCATTATTGTAATGATAACTGTAGGGGTCAATGCCCTCATTGACCCGTAAAGCAATAATTGTAGGGGAGGGTCTCCGTGCCCTCCTGCAAAATGTAGGGGAGGATCTCCGTGTCCTCCCGTAATTAAACACAATAACCTGAAAGGAACTTTTTATGGGCAGATTATTCGGAACAGACGGTGTAAGAGGTATTGCAAATAAGGATTTGACTAATGACCTTGCTATGCAGATAGGCAGAGCAGCCGCTGAAATTCTTATAAAAAATAAAAGTGACGGCACTAAGCCTGTTGTTATGATTGGTAAAGATACACGTGCATCGGGTGATATGCTTGAGGCGGCACTTACCGCAGGCTTTTGTTCTGTCGGCGTGAATGTGCTTTCTGTAGGTGTTGTTCCTACTCCCGCTGTTGCATATCTTGTAGGCAAATACAATTGTGATGCAGGCGTTATGATTTCCGCATCTCACAACCCTTGTGAATATAACGGCATTAAAATTTTTCAGGGTAATGGATATAAACTCCCTGATGCGCTTGAAGAAGAGATTGAGGCAATTATTCTTGATAATGCTGAAGAAATCGAAATGAGGGTCGGCGGCGAAGTTGGTACAAGAACCTATTGTAAAACTGCTGTTGAGGATTATATAAATCACGTTGTATCAGTTTCCGATGTCAGATTTGACGGTATGAATATTGCAATTGATACTTCAAACGGTTCGGCATCAGTTTGTGCAAAAGAAATTTTTACACGCCTCGGTGCAAAATGCCATATGCTCTCGGATACTCCCGACGGCGTTAATATCAATAAACACTGCGGCTCAACTCACCCCGAAGAACTTATGAAGTTTGTAAAAGCCAATAATCTAGATTTGGGTCTTGCCTTTGACGGTGATGCAGACAGAATGCTTGCAGTAGATGAAAACGGAAATCTTGTTGACGGTGATAAGATTATTGCAATCTGTGCAATGCAGATGAAACAGGAGGGTAAACTGAAACAGGATACTGCTGTGGTTACCGTAATGAGCAATATGGGATTTTTCAAATTCTGCGATAAATACGGAATTAAATGTGCAAAAACCGCGGTAGGTGACAGATATGTGCTTGAACGTATGCTTAAAAAAGGCTATAATATCGGCGGCGAGCAGAGCGGTCATGTTATATTTCTTGATTATGCCACAACAGGTGACGGCGAACTCTCAGGCGTTAAATTGATAGAAACCGTTGTAAAGAGCGGCACAACGCTTGGTGAACTTGCAAAGGTAATGACTGTTTATCCGCAGGTGCTTATCAATGTTGAAGTAACTCCTGATGGCAAGCAGAAATATAATAATGATGAGTATATTATTTCGGCAGTTCAGGAGGCCGAAATGGAACTTAACGGTGACGGACGAGTGCTCGTTCGTGTTTCAGGCACCGAACCGCTTGTTCGTGTAATGCTTGAGGGCAAAGACATTGAACAGATAACAATTCTCGGCAATCAGATAGCCGACGTAGTTAAGGAAAGACTTAGTTAATGAGATATACAAAAGATTGGCAGGATTATCAGTTGATTGACTGCTCCTGCGGTGAAAAGCTTGAAATCTGGGGCAAAGAGGTGCTCGTGCGCCCCGATCCTCAGGTTATTTGGAAAAGTGAAAAAGAAGATAAGCGCTGGTTTACACCGAATGCACGCTATATCCGCTCAAAAACAGGCGGCGGCAACTGGCAGGTATACAGTTCCATGCCCGGCGTGTGGCAGATTAATTATAAGGATTTAACTTTTAATATTAAAACAATGGGTTTCAAGCATACGGGTTTGTTTCCCGAGCAGGCAGTAAACTGGGATTTTACAAGAGAGGTTATCCGCAACAGCGGTAAAGACGAAGTAAAGGTTTTAAATCTTTTTGCCTATACAGGCGGTGCAACTGTTGCCTGCCTTAAAGAAGGCGCGTCTGTTGTCCACGTTGACGCGTCAAAGGGGATGACCCTGTGGGCTAAGGAAAATGCACAGTCATCGGGCGTTGCCGATAAAAATGTACGCTGGATTGTTGATGACTGCATCAAATTTGTTCAGCGTGAAATCAGGCGTGGCAATAAGTATGATATTATAATTCTTGACCCGCCGAGTTACGGCAGAGGACCTAAAGGCGAAATCTGGCATCTTGAAGACAGTCTTTATGATTTTGTAGAACTGATAAAGCAGGTTTTAAGCGATGATGCGCTTATGGTTCTTCTTAATTCGTACACAACAGGTCTCTCAGCCTCTGTTATGAAATATATTTTGGATGATGTTATTACTAAGGATAAAGGCGGCAGCGTAACTGCAGATGAAATCGGACTTCCCGTTTCGGCAACAGGTGGTATCCTTCCCTGCGGTGCTACTGCAATCTGGAAAATATAAATGGATTTAATCAGATTTGAAAACGTTGATTTTACATATAAAAGCGAAGATGAAAATGATGTAACTGTTTTGCGCGATTTTAATCTTAATGTAGAACAAGGCTCTTTTGTCGCTTTGCTCGGTCATAACGGTTCGGGCAAATCAACTGTTGCAAAACTTACAAACGGAATTCTTTTTCCCGAAAAGGGCTGTGTTTATGTTGACGGTCAGCAGGTTACCGATGATGACAGTGTGTTTGACATACGCAAAAAAGTAGGTATGGTTTTTCAGAATCCCGATAATCAGATAGTTGCATCAATCGTTGAAGAGGATGTTGCCTTCGGTGCTGAAAATCTCGGTCTGCCGCCTGATGAAATCAGAACAAGGGTTGATGATGCACTGAAACGTGTCGGTATGTATGAGCATAAGGACAAAGCGCCGCACAAACTTTCGGGCGGTCAGAAGCAGCGTGTTGCCGTTGCGGGCATAATTGCTATGAAACCAAAGTGTATCGTGCTTGATGAGCCTACTGCAATGCTTGACCCGAGCGGGCGCAGGGAAGTTATTGAAACTATAAAAATGCTCAACCGTGAAGAGGGCATAACAATAATTCTTATTACGCATTATATGGACGAGGCTGTGCAGGCAGACAGGGTAGTTGTTATTGATAACGGCGAAATCCGTCTTGACGGCACTCCGAATGATGTGTTTAAAAATGTGGACAAACTGAAGTCTATGGGGCTTGATGTTCCGCAGTCTGCAGAACTTATACACAATATGAATTTTAAAACAGATAAAACGATTTTAAACGCAGATGACTGCACAGATTATATATTTGGCATTTTGGAGGGATAGTTTTGGCTGTTTTGGTTTGCGAAAATTTAAAATACCTTTACAGTGCAGGCACACCTTTTGAAACTGTCGCTATTGATGATATTGATTTTTCTGCCGAAAAAGGCGAACTGATTGGCGTAATCGGTCACACAGGCTCTGGAAAATCTACTTTTATTCAGCATTTGAACGGGCTTCTTGAGCCGCACGGCGGTGCTGTTTTTCTGAACGGAAACAATATCTGGGAAAAGAAGAACAGAAAGAATATACGCAGTGTCCGTTTTACGGTCGGTCTTTGTTTTCAGTATCCCGAGCATCAGATTTTTGAAGAAGATATTTTTAAAGAAATCGCTTTCGGACCTAAACAGATGGGTCTTGAAAGCAGTGAAATTGAAAAGCGGGTTCTTGAAAGTGTGGATTTTGTAGGACTTGACAGGGCAATGCTTCATAAATCGCCGTTTGATTTGTCCGGTGGTCAGAAAAGGCGTGTTGCCATTGCATCAATTCTTGCAATGAAGCCCGAAGTGCTTATTCTTGATGAGCCATGTGCAGGTCTTGACCCTAGGGGCAGAGACGCTATATTGAAAATGATTTCCGATTATCAGCATTTTATGGGCAACACTGTGATTTTTGTTTCTCATTCTATGGAGGATGTTGCAAAAATCTGCTCACGTGTTGTTGTGATGAATCAGGGCAGAATTGCAATGCAAGGCACAGTCAGCGAGGTTTATTCCCACGGTGATGAACTTTTGAATATGGGTCTTGACGTTCCTCAGATTACCGAGGTTTTCTTAAAACTGAAAGCAAAAGGCGTTGACTGCAGAACAGACATTTTTACCGTTTCGCAGGCTGAACAGGAACTTAAAAGACTGATGGGAGGTGCCCGCCGTGATAAGTGATATTACAATTGGTCAGTATTTCCCGGGCGATTCCGTTATACATAAAATGGATGCACGAATGAAAATCATTTTAACGCTGCTTATCATCGTGTCGCTCTTTTTGTGCAAAAATCTTCCTGCACTTGCTTTTGTTCTTGCAGGCGTAATTGCAGTCATAATACTGAGCAGAATTTCGTTTAAAACGATTTTTAAAAGCATAAAGTCGCTTGCCGTTATTATAATTATTACAAGCGTTCTTAACCTTTTTTACGGCACAGGCGAGCCGCTTGTTGAACTCGGAAGATTTTCAATAACCGAAAACGGAATCTATAAGGCCGTGTTTATGTCAGTCAGAATTATTGCACTTCTGATTGTAGGCTCAATGCTGACTTATACAACCACTCCTACAGATTTGACCGATGCAATTGAAAGGCTTTTAAAACCGCTCGCATATCTTAAAATTGATGTTCATTCCTTTGCAATGACAATGACGATTGCTTTAAGATTTATTCCGACGCTTGTTGAGGAAATTGATAAAATAATGTCCGCCCAGAAATCAAGAGGGGCAGATATGGAATCAGGCAATCTTATAAACAGAGCAAAGGCGCTTATACCTATTCTTATTCCGCTTTTTATATCGTCATTCCGTCGTGCAGGGGAACTTGCAAATGCCATGGAATGCCGCTGCTACAGAGGCGGAGAGGGCAGAACAAAAATGAAAACCGTTAAACTCTGCGCAAGAGATTATGCTGCTCTTGTCGCAGTTATAATATTTTTTGCATTGATATTCGTTATGAATAGTTTAATGCCAAGGGTTATATGAGAAATTTACTTTTAACAATCAGTTATGACGGCAGCAATTACCACGGCTGGCAGGTGCAGAAAAATGCCGTCACCGTGCAGGAAGTGTTTCAGAACGCTGTAAAAAAACTGTTTAAGCAGAATATTGACATTAAGGGATGCAGCAGAACAGACAGCGGCGTTCATGCAAATAAATACTGTGTTTCGTTTAAAGCGGATACTGATATTCCGTGTGAAAATATCATTATGGCGCTTAACAGTTATCTGCCTGATGATATTGCAGTTTTAAACTGTACGGATATGGATATTGATTTTCATGCACGTTATAGTGTGGTAAAAAAAGAATATGTTTATATCATTAACAACAGTAAAATAAGAAATCCGTTTCTTCGCAATTATGCATTTTGGTATCGCTATGATATTGATGCCGATTATCTTAATGAACAGGCACAGGCTTTTGTCGGCACTTATGATTACAGCGGCTTCTGCTCTGCAAATTCGGGCGTTGAGGACACTGTAAGAACTGTATACAGTTTTGAGGTGAGCAGAAAAGGCGATATGGTTTATTTTAAAGTTTCGGCAGACGGATTCTTATATAATATGGTGCGGATTATGGTCGGTACTTTGCTGTTTGTAAATGAAGGTAAAATAAAAAAAGACGAACTTAAAAATGTGATTTTAAGCAAAAACAGAAAACTTGCTGGTAAAACTGCTCCGCCGCAGGGGCTTTACCTCAATGATGTAATTTATTAGGATGAATATGGGTACTAATCAAAGAGAAATTGAAAGAAAAGAAAAAAAAGAAAAAAAGCAGCATAAAAACACACTTATTTTCTGGTGTGTTGTTCTTGTAATAGTTTTGGTTTTGTTAATAATGAAACTGTGCGAAATTGATTATAAAGAACTGAAAAATCAAATCAGCGCAAAAATCAGCGAATCACAGTCTGTTTCGGATGATGAAAAATTTCCGTATGTACTTGATAACAGCGATGATGTTGTTTTAAGTGAACTTGGTAATAAGATTTCCGTTATGAGTGATGAAACCCTGTCTGTTGTTGATTCATCTGATGCAAAACAGATTTTTATTGACGACCACGGTTTTTCAAATCCCGTTATGAATGTAAGGGGCAGTTATTCTGTTGCCTTTGACCAGGGCTCAAATAAATACAGGCTTGATACCTCAAAAGGCAATGTCTATAAAAGTACAGCCGATAACACAATTTTGTGCGCATGCCCGTCTGCATCGGGTACAGTGGCAATGGCTCTTACCTCATCAGAGGCAAAAAGTGAAATTGTTGTCTTAAATAAATCACTGAGTGAGAAATTAAGATATCCTGTCTCATCAGGCTATGTTACCGATATAGCAGTTGATGACAATGCTAACCGTATTGCGTTTGCAGTTATTCATTCGGAAAATGCTGCGTTTTACACAACCGTTTATACCATGAATGTTGATGATGCTGCACCTAAAGCAGAATTTACTTTTCCGTCAACAGTTCTTGATATAAGATTTTCAGGTTCCAAACTTTTTGTTGTGGGTATGGATTTTGTTTCTGTAATCTCTTCTATGAAAAATGAAGAAAAGATTTTTGAGCAGGGAAGTATAAATGTTGTTTCATTTTCCTATAATTCAGCCGATAATCTTGTGCTTGCCTATAGTGAGTATACGGGGCAGACTGAGCATAAAATTGCTTTAATTACACCGTCGGGAAAAATAAAAACTAATATGACTGTGAATGCAAATATTAAAGATATTTCTGCCTCATCATCGGAAATTTCTGTTCTGACTGATGACAGCGTTATCGTTTATTCAATCAGAAACGGCGAGGTTAACAATCAGTATGCAGTTGATGATTCTTATTCCTCAATACTTCAGATGTCTTCAAAAATATTTGCAAAGCATCGTTCATATATTGAATTGTTGACGGATTAACAATCGTAGGTGAGGGCCTTCGCCTCTTCCCGCAGTAGAAGTAGGGGTCGATGCCTTCATCGACCCGCAATATAATTAACCAAACCGATATTTTTCACTATTTACTTTGTAGGGGCGGATATTATCCGCCCGCAAAATTAAGAGGTGTTCTTTTGAATTACATAGATTTATTTTTTATCGTCATTTTCTTCGTGATAATCTTTGCAGGTTATCTCAGGGGCTTTGCCGTGTCGCTGTTAACGCTTGTACGTACTGCAGTTTCTTTTCCCGCATCGTTTGTTATTTCATCGTTTTATGGTGGTGATATTTATAATGCGCTTTTTTACGAATCGCTTTATAACAGCGTTACCGCTAAAATTAATGAAACGGGATTTGAAAACTCAGTAAACGCTGTTTCGGAATTTATAGACGGTCTGCCGTCATTCTTTTCGAATGTAATTAGAATAAAACCGCCGCTTTCAGATATGCTCGGCAGTACTGAAATTGATTTTGCCGATCAGATAATGAAATACGTTGTCAATCCCGTGGGTATTACAGTTGTAAAAGTGCTTTTGTTTATCATATCCCTTATCGTGTTATATATCATATTCGGTATTATAATTAAAATCATTAAAGATAAAAGTGATGATAAAGACGCACCGTTTCATAAAACAAATAAATTTCTCGGTGCCGTGTTCGGACTCGTGAAAGCAGTTATAATAGTATTTTCTGTTTCGGCAATTTTATATTTTATTGCAGGAATAAGCGAGAAAAATGTTTTTGTTAATGAAATAGAAACAAGTTTGTTGTATAATTTCATTGTCAAATATAACCCGATTATAATTTATTTATTTTAGGAGAATAACAAATGAGTGAATTTAACAGTAATGTAAAAGATTTATTTAAAGGCTGGAATACGGTTCCCAACTGGCTTTGCTTTTTAAGAATTGCTCTTATTCCCGTGTTTGCAGGTTTGTTTTTAAAAGATTATGTAATTCCTGCGGTTATTGTAATTATTATTGCAGAGTTTACAGATTTGATTGACGGTAAAATTGCAAGAAAATATAATCAGGTTTCAAATCTCGGCAAAATTCTCGACCCGATTGCGGATAAATTATCGCAGATGTCAATTGTTATTGTTTTAATTATTAAATATTGGGATAATGCTATAAAGTATCTGTTTATGTTCTTTATTATAAAAGAAGTTGTAATGTTAATCGGCGGTGCAATACTGCTTTCTAAAGGTATGCGCCCTGTTGCCGCAGAAATGTGGGGCAAGGTTGCTACAACTGTATTCTGCATTGTTATGATATTTGTGCTCGCTTTCGGTGAGGGCGGTGCTTTGTGCGATATTGTCGGATTTACACTTCCGAATGTTGTTACATGGGCGCTTGTAAGTATTTCGGCAGTCTGCACTTTAGGCTCACTTCTCGGCTATATTCCGGGATTTTTGAAGCAGATGAAAGAAAAGAAAAATATTAAGGAGTAAAATATATTTAATGAAACAGCAAATGTGCAGCAGGTGCGGTGAACGCCCTGCGGTGATATTTATTCAAAAAATGGAAGGGGATAAGGTTACCCCCGAGGGTCTTTGCATTAAATGTGCAAAGGAACTTAATGTCGGCTCAATCAATCAGATGATAGACCAACTCGGAATTTCAGATGAAGAACTTGAAATGGCATCGGAACAGATGGGTCAGTTTATGGAAAATATGAGTGATTTTGATTTCGGCTCGCTCGGTGAAATGTTCAATCCCGAAAATATGGACGGCGCACAGACTATGCCTTTTGCAAATCTTTTCGGCGGTTCGGCGAATAAGCCTGCCGAATCTTCAGCAGATAACGGAAAAGGCAAAAAACGCTCCAAACGTCCTAAAAAGAATTCTTCAGACGATGCAAGAAAATTCCTCAACAATTATTGCAATAATCTTACCGAAAAGGCTAAAAAAGGTGAGATTGATAATATTATAGGCAGGGAAGGTGAGATTGCACGTGCAGTTCAGATTCTTTGCAGGAGAACGAAGAACAATCCTTGTCTTATCGGTGAACCTGGTGTCGGCAAAACTGCCATCGCTGAGGGTCTTGCCATTAAAATCGCAAAGGGCGAAGTTCCTGCCCGACTTGCAGATAAAGAGATTTATCTGCTCGATTTAACGGCTCTTGTTGCAGGCACGCAGTTCCGTGGTCAGTTTGAGGGCAGAATTAAAGGCCTTGTTGACGAAGTTAAGCACGAAGGCAATATAATTCTGTTTATTGATGAGGTTCATAATCTTGTCGGTACGGGTGACAGCGAGGGCACAATGAACGCCGCAAATATTCTGAAGCCTGCTCTTTCAAGAGGCGAAATTCAGGTTATCGGTGCCACCACTTTTAACGAATACAGAAAATATATTGAAAAGGACGCTGCACTTGAGCGCCGTTTTCAGCCTATTAAAATTGAAGAACCGTCTATTGATGATGCTTACAGAATGTTAGTCGGCATTAAGGCTTATTATGAGGCTTATCATAAGGTGGAAATTTCCGATACGCTCGTTTATAAAGCAGTTACAATGTCTGAAAGATTTGTTACAGACAGGTATCTGCCCGATAAGGCAATTGACCTTCTTGACGAGGCGTGCACAAGTGCAAATTTAAGAAATCCTGCGATTTCCGAATATCAGATTGCACTTTCAAGAAAAAATAATCTGCTTGAAAATATTGATAACCTTTCACAGCCTGATGAAAATGATCAGATTGATTATGAATTGATTTCAAAACTGAAATCGGAAGTTCTTCAACTTGATGAAAAACTGCCTTCGCTTGCAGAAAAAGCAAAGGATAATCAGGTGCTTGAAAAAGACCTTGCCAAAGTGGTGTCACTCTGGACGGGTATTCCTGCATCAAAAATCGAGGCAGGGGATATACAGAAACTCGCATCACTTGAAGATGAACTCAGAGCACATATTATCGGTCAGGATGAGGCAATCGAAAAGGTTGCTCTTGCCGTAAGACGAGGCAGAGTTCAGATAAGCCCCAAAAAACGTCCGCAGTCTTTTATCTTTGTAGGTCCTACAGGCGTTGGTAAAACGGAACTTGTTAAGCAACTTGCGCAGTACCTTTTTGATACGCCTGAAAGCCTTATACGCCTTGATATGAGCGAGTTTATGGAAAAGTTCAGTGTGTCAAGAATTATCGGCTCACCTCCGGGTTATGTAGGCTACGATGATGCAGGACAATTGACTGAAAAAGTAAGAAGAAAGCCTTACAGTGTAATTCTTTTTGATGAAATTGAAAAGGCACATAAAGATGTTCTGAACATTCTTTTGCAAATTCTTGATGAAGGCAGAATCACAGATGCGCAGGGCAGAACTGTTAATTTTGAAAATACGATTATCATTATGACTTCAAATGCAGGTTCTACAGATTCTGCAACAGTCGGTTTCGGTAAATCGGACAATGAAATTAATAAAGAAGTTATGATGAGAGCGCTTGAGCGTTTTCTTCGCCCTGAATTCCTCGGCAGAGTAGATGAGATTATTTCATTTAATAAACTTACTTTTGATAATTTCGTTAAAATTGCATCGCTTATGCTTGATGAATTGAAAGATGGCCTTAAAGATAAAGCAATTGAACTTAATTACGATGAGTCTGTTCCCGTTTATATTGCTAAAAAAGCGTATGGCTCGAAAAAGAATGCGAGAGGACTTCGTGATGCAGTGCGCCGTGAGGTTGAAGATGCACTTGCATCGGCTATAGTTTTCAATCAGAATATCGAGATTAAGTCGTTTACTGTTACTGCCGGTGAGGAAATCAGCATAAAAATAAATTAATTTTAAGAAATTTATCAAAAATCCTTGACATTTCAGCGGTCATTTATTATAATAATGACCGTTGCACAACGCGGGTGTAGTTCAATGGTAGAATGTCAGCCTTCCAAGCTGAACACGAGGGTTCGATTCCCTTCACCCGCTCCAGGACGTGCGTTTGTAGCTCAGCTGGATAGAGCAACCGCCTTCTAAGCGGTAGGTCGGAGGTTCGAGTCCCCCCAAGCGCGCCAGTTTTTTAAAAGCGTCGGCGGACGAGAAACGAGATACAAAAACTTTTTAAAGTTTTTGTCAAGAAACAATCCGGTGGATTGTTTCGCATCGAGAGGAGAGTCCCCCCAAGCGCGCCAGTTTTTTGAGGTAAGCCTCAAATCAAAAAAGTATATGGTGGGATTAGTTCAGTTGGTTAGAGCGCCAGTTTGTGGCACTGGAGGTCATCGGTTCGAATCCGATATCCCACCCCATTTTTTGAAATATTGGGGTGTCGCCAAGTGGTAAGGCAAGGGACTTTGACTCCCTTATGCGTAGGTTCGAATCCTGCCACCCCAGCCAGTTTAATTAAATAATACGGTTCATTAGCTCAGATGGCAGAGCACTTGACTTTTAATCAAGGTGTCCGGGGTTCGATTCCCCGATGAGCCACCAAAAATCGAAGTTCTGTTTGAACTTCGGTTTTTTTGTGCAAAAAAAGATTTAAATGTAACCTTTTGCATTTCCAAATCGTTAAAGAAGTGAAAGGCCTTTCAAAAGGGGTGGTGAAATGACTGAAAATGAATTTATATTTACCGTTCAGCGGAATAAGCAGCGGATCTATCTGCTTGCGCTTTCGTTTACAAAATGCAGTGCAGACGCTGAGGATATTATGCAGAATACCTTTGTAAAACTGTGGAATTGCAGTAAGCCGTTTGAAAATAATGCTCATATTGATAAATGGCTGACCGCTGTCTGTGTGAATGAAAGCAAAGATTTTCTGAAAAATCCCTTTCGTAAAAGAAATGTGCCGATTGATGAAATTATCGGGCTTTCTCACAGTGATAAAACAGAAAATATTGATTTATTTAAAGCCGTTATGTCTTTGCCGTTAAAGGAAAGAACCGTTGTTCATTTGTTTTATTATGAGGATATGAGTATTATTCAGATTTCAGGTGTGCTTAACATCAAAGAATCTGCCGTTAAAACAAGGCTTTTCCGTGCAAGAAAAAGGCTGAAAACGATTTTAGGAGATGAATGGATTAATGACTGATAAAGAAAGATACAAGCAGGCGTTTTCGGAGTATAATCCGAGTGATGAGTCTGTTGAAAAAATTTTTGAAATGACCGTTGACAGTAAAAAACATGCAAAAAATCCGTGGCCCAGGCGTGTTTGTGCCTGCGTGATGGCATTTGCACTTATTATAAGCGGTGGTTTTGGTATAAACCTTGCTGTCAATAAGACTAATAATGATGTTGGCGTTATTGTTGCTTATGCTTCGGGAGACACTTTTAAGGTGGGCAGTAAAAATGAACAGAATTTGTTTTACGGAATCTATGTTATGCCCGAAGATAATCCTGAACTGAAAAGTCAGGTTTTTAACCGCTGGAATGAAGACGCCAACAAAGTTATGACCGAATGTCAAAATCTCGGTAAAGATGGATATACTGCAAGTTGCGGCAAGGGAAGTACAGGCAACGAAAATGTTCAGATTAATCATATTAACGGTGGCAATTTTGCACTAAGCCTTGATGATTACTCCGATGTGAAAAACTTTAAAGTTGAAAATTCAAGTAAATACGGCATTCTTTCTTTTGATTATCTTATGAATCCGGAAGAAAGAGAAAAAATTGATAATCTGATTGCTGATATTAATAATGCAGAGAATCAAGATGCTTTATCCGCTCTCGGTATTACGCAGGAAGATATTAACCTTGCTATGGGGCAAGGTAATGAGTTCGTTGTATCGGGTGAACAGTTGCGAAGGAGTAAGGACAGCGGATTTTACGAAGGCGGAACAAAGCACACGGTAAATTACGGTTATTTCTTGGAATGGGATATGTCGTCAGAACTTATTGAGATGATTAAGGTCGACCCGTATTTCGATTTGTCACAGATTACAGATACAATAACATTTACCGTTGAATTCAATGACGGAGCAGTTAAAACGGCAAGCATAGACCTCTACTTTGACTCTGACGGCTATATGCATTTTGCAGATGAATAAACGCTTTAGGGTGCGGTTGTTATACCGCACCTTTTTTTCGTAAATACTGGAATTGTTTTGCCTGATACTGTATAATATCCTTATACACTATATCCAAGGAGAAAAACTTATGGGAATGAGAGATAAACTGCACACAGGCGAACTTTATTTGCCTGATGATGACAGTATTATGGAAGAGCAGTTAAAATACGTTGATATGCTTTATGATTTCAACAGAACGCGACCTACGGAACTTGATAAGCGTGAGCAGATGCTTAAAGAAATGTTTGCTGAAATCGGCACAGGCTGTTATATTGAACCGCCGTTTTATGCAAACTGGGGCGGTAAGCATATTCATTTCGGCAATAATGTTTATTGCAATTTTGCCGTAACTATGGTAGATGATACTCATATTTATGTAGGCGACTGCACAATGTTCGCTCCTAATGTAACTGTAGCAACGGCAGGTCACCCGATTCTGCCCGAACTTCGTGAAAAGGCCTATCAGTATAATGCGCCCGTTCATATCGGCAGAAACTGTTGGATAGGCGCAGGTGCAATTATCGTGCCGGGTGTAACAATCGGTGACAATGTTGTTATCGGCGCAGGCAGTGTTGTAACAAAGGATATCCCGTCAAACGTTGTAGCTGTAGGCAATCCCTGCAAAGTACTGCGAGAAATCAGCGAGCATGATAAAGAATACTATTTTAAGGACAGAAAAATAGACTATTCCGCTTTGTAATCAGTTGAATCGAAAAAATTTTTTATGTTTTTTTAAAACTTTAGTCACAAAAAATGATTTCAAAGGGATATAGTAAATGATAGCGTTTTTAAATCTGCTTGATACGCAGGCAGAAAAAGAAGAATTTATAAAGCTTTATGATAAATATAAAAATTTATTGTATTGGATTGCTTTTCAAAAAACAAATAATATTGAAACTGCCGAAGAATGTGTTCAGGAAACGTTTTTTTATGTTGCAAAGCATTTTGACAGAATTGACGATGTCGAATCTAAAAGAACAAAATGCTATTTGTCCGTTATCGTAAACGGATTTGCTGTTGATGTGTATAATAAATCACTGAAATCAGACGTAGCGTCAAAAGATTTTGAAAATACAAGTTCGGAATATTATGATAATTTAAGCACAATTGAATTGCAGTCTGTTTTTGATAAAGTGCTTGATGATGAAAGTAAAATATTTCTTTATCTTAAATATATTTGTCACTATAAAAGCAAAGAAATTGCAGATATGTATGGTGTTAAAGATACTTATGTGCGAAAGAAAATACAATCTGCCAAAAATAAATTGAAAAAGTATTTTGAAAAGGAGGGATTGTAAAGTGAGCACATTTGAGGAGGTTTGCCTTTTATCCTGTGAGCAGTGGGTGGATTCGTTTCCTGATGATATACCAAACCACCATTTCAGCGAACAGCATAATCGGATTATGGATAATCTTTTCAATAGTATACAGATAAATGTTAAGCCTAAGTTATCTAAAAACACAATAAAATTTTTGCTTATTGCGGCAATTCTGCTCGCTGTGGCAACTACTGCTGTTGCAGTTCCTCGGACACGGGAATACATTGTTAATAAATTCAGCAATTACTCTGAGTATGAAGTGCTTGACAGGAATAAATATTATGAAGTTGATTCGCCGCCGAAATTGAATTATATTCCCGATGGATTTGTTTTGACTGATAATGAATATATAGAGCATGTGGAATACACTAACGGGGATATGAGGTTTGCTGTTACCAAATATGAAATTGATGGTCAACTTGATTTTGACACTGAAGAATATCCGAGTGAAGAAATAATGTTAAACGGAATTATAGGCGTTTATTACAGAGCAGATGAAGATTATGCAGGAATTATATTTAATGATGATAAATACATTTATTCTGTTGGCGGAAATATTGATAAAGAAGAGCTTGTTAAAATTGCACAAAATATAGAGTGATTATTTGTAGGAAAAGCCGAATTTTCGGCTTTTCTTATTTTTTTGTCACAAAATGGAAATTAAAAGGGATTAAGTGTTATGAAGAGTGTTAAAAGGGGGTGAAAAAATGGTAAAAACAAATACGCTTTTCAAAAAACTTTTTGCAGTTGTTTTGTCTTGTTTGCTAATGTTCAGCAGTGTATTTATGGCAAATGCATCCGTAAAGCCTGATGATACGGTTAGTCCATGTTATGTTAACATAACTGATAAGTATGGTAAGTTATCTATATCAGGTATTAAAGCAACCTGTAATGCATCATTGACGGCAAGTAAATCAATGAATTTAAGCATAAAAATGGAACTGCAGAAAGAAAAATCAAGTGGTTATGAAACCGTAGAAACGTGGACAGGCAGTAAAACGGGAACGTATCTTTCCATGAGTGAATCAAGAAACATTAATGTTCTCAGCAATTACCGACTGAAAATAACCTTTAATGCGGGCGGCGAAACACAGGTTGTTTACAGATATCAGTGATTTTAAACAATTTTATTGTGAAAATGCGAAAGGGTGAGTCCGTTGATTTAGTTAATATTCATAAAAAATAAATACTGTATTTACAAATTTTTGAAAATTAATTATAATGAAAGTGAGGAAACCTCAATGAAAAAATTAAGTAAATTAACAGCTTTATTATTGGTATTTGTATTATGTTTGTCAACAATGTCTGTTTTTGCAGGTGCTACAAACGAAGAAAATAATGAAAATCAGGATTATATTACTGATACTGATAGTAAGAAAATGTTCGCTAAA
>JACTVT010000049.1 GCA_014465955.1 Eubacterium sp.
AAATGCTTTATATACATTGTTTTTGTGAAATTGATATAAGAATAAGATGAAAGCAAGAATGCCCGTAATCGCCGAAAAAGCAAGTGAACCTGCGCAGTGAAGATAATATTGAATACGCTGAGTGTAATCAAAATCACAGTTTACGGTCAGAAGTATTCCAATACCTGCAATTGCCGACAGGGAATAATAAATTCTATTTGCTCTGCTGATTTTCCGCAAACCGTAAATAATGTTAAGATGCAGTGTTAAATATGTAATGATTCCCCATATTGCAAATAAAATGGGATGCTTCAGTCCTGTTTTTGAAAGTGCTCCGCTGTTTTCAATTAAACTTCCGTAATGCATCAGCCATAAAGTAAGTAAAATTGATACAGTGGATAAAAATGTACAAATAATCTTTTTCATAACTATAATTTTAAGTATTTAACATAATTTTGTCAATATGAAACTATATTCAATAAAAAAGCAGCAAACTCCAATAAGATGTTTGTTGCTTTTGGTGCAGAAGAAGGGACTTTCTTCTCAACTATCGAAAGGTACACTGTACCTTTCTCCCAAATTTTTGCACCTTACTGTTTAAAATTTGGAGTTCGTTTCAAGTCCCGCTAATTTTATTGAAAAAACAAAAACACCGAAAAATCGGTGTTTTCATTTTTTTGGTGCAGAAGAAGGGACTTGAACCCTCATGAATTTGCATTCACTAGAACCTGAATCTAGCGCGTCTGCCGATTCCGCCACTTCTGCGTCTTTAAATTACTGAAGTATGTTATCACATTTATCGCAAAAAGTCAATCGCTTTAATAATTATTTTTACCTTGATTTAAAAATAATATTGTGATAGCATAAATTATACAACGCAGAAAATTTTGCAAAATAATATTACGGTGATTATTATGGCAAGAGAATTAACTTTTAATCAATGCGCAGAAAGAAGCATTATAAAAACATATCGTAAAAGTATATGGAATCCGTTTGTAGAAGCCTGCAAACGGTATCAGTTAATTAATGACGGCGATAAAATTGCCGTTTGTATCAGCGGAGGCAAAGACTCTGTTCTTATGGCAAAATGTCTTCAGCAGTTGAAAAAATTTTCAAACACTGATTTTCAACTTGAATTCATTTGTATGGACCCGGGATATAATTCTGTAAACCGCAGAAAAATCGAGGAAAACTGCCGTCTGCTTGAAATCCCTGTCAATATTTTTCAAAGTGATATTTTTGCAGTCACCGAGTCGGTCGGCGGAAGTCCGTGTTATCTCTGCGCACGTATGAGAAGGGGTCATCTTTATGCCAAAGCAAAGGAACTTGGCTGCAACAAAATCGCTCTCGGCCATCATCTTTCGGATGTAATTGAAACAACTGTTATGGGCATGCTTTACGGCGCTCAGTTGCAGGGAATGCTCCCTAAACTTAAATCAACCAATTTTGAAGGTATGGAACTTATCCGCCCGCTTTACTGCGTTAATGAAGAAGATATTATAAAATGGAAGAATTATAATAATCTTGAATTCATTCAGTGTGCGTGCCGATTTGTTGATGAATACAGCAGTTCGGCAGACGGAATAGGGGAGTCAAAACGTCAGGAAGTCAAGGCTCTTATTAAGGAATTGAAGAAGACAAATAAAGATGTTGAAATGAATATTTTTAATTCTATTCATAATATAAAACTCGACACGCTTATTGCTTATAAACAAAACGGAATTGAACACAGTTTTTTGGATGAATATTAATTAATCATAACCGCTGATTAAATCGGCGGTTATGTTTTTCTTTTTATTATTTATAACAAATTTTTGATATTTCAATGCTTTATTTATTGACATATTCGGAATAATAAATTAAAATCATTTTTGAAAATTAATCATAATTAAAACGAACTGGTGTAGTATGAAAAGTTTATTAAAATTTCTCAAAAACTATAAAAAAGAATCATTTTTTGCACCGCTTTTTAAAATGCTTGAGGCGATTTTCGAACTTATAGTTCCGCTCGTTGTTGCCTCAATTATTGATGTCGGTATAAAAAATAATGATATAAAATTCATAATCGGCAGATGCGGCATTTTGGTTTGCCTTGCCGTAGTGGGTATGGTGTCGGCAATCACCGCCCAGTATTTTGCCGCCAAGGCAGCAACGGGTTTCGGTTGTGAACTCCGCCACAGTTTGTTTGATAAAATACAAAGCCTTTCGTTCTCCGAACTTTACAAAATCGGTACTTCAAGTCTTATCACAATACTTTCAAACGATTCAAATCAGGTGCAAAACGGTGTTAATATGGTTCTCAGGCTGTTTTTGAGAAGTCCGTTTATCGTTTTCGGTGCAATGATTATGGCATTTACCGTTGATGTAAAATGTGCACTCGTTTTTGCAGGAACAATTCCTGTGCTTTCAATAGTTGTTTTCGGAATTATGGCATATACCATCCCGAAATACAGGCAGGTTCAGAATAAACTTGACAGTATTACTTTAAAAACAAGAGAAAATCTTTCAGGTGCAAGAGTTATAAGAGCATTTACGGAAGAGGCAGGGGAGATTTCATCATTTATTGAAAGCAATAACGCACTTTCTCATCTGCAAAAAGCAGTCGGCAGAATTTCGGCACTTATGAATCCTGTTACTTATGTAATTATTAATGCTGCAGTTGTTATTCTTATTTATTGCGGTGCTGTTCGTGTTGATACAGGCAACCTTTCACAGGGTCAGGTTGTGGCACTTTATAACTATATGAGTCAGATTCTTGTTGAACTGATTAAACTTGCAAATTTGATTGTAACAATTACAAAGGCACTTGCATGCGCATCAAGAATTGAAAAAGTTTTTGAACTTGAAAACACACTTAATTATAATAATGTTTCTAATATTAATACTGATAATGCCGTTGATTTTGTAAATGCAGAACTCAAATATCAGAACGCATCCGAACCGTCACTTTCGGGTATCAGTTTTACTGCTGAAAAAGGCAGCATTATAGGTATTATAGGCGGTACGGGCAGTGGTAAAACGAGCCTTGTATCCTTAATACCTCATTTTTATGATGCAACACAAGGCAAAGTGCTTGTGAACGGCAGAGATGTAAAATCATATTCGGATGACGAACTGCGCAGTAAAATCGGTTTTGTTCTTCAGAAATCAGTTCTTTTTAAAGGCACTGTCAGAGATAATCTGAAGTGGGGCAATAAAAATGCCGATGACAGTGATATGCTTAGTGCTTTAAAACAGGCACAGGTGCTTGATACCGTTCTTGAAAAGGGTGGTCTTGACGCTGAAATTGCACAGAACGGCTCAAATTTATCAGGCGGTCAGAAGCAAAGACTTTCAGTCGCAAGAGCATTGGTAAGAAAACCGGAAATCCTTATTTTTGATGACAGTTCGTCTGCGCTTGATTTTGCAACAGAAGCAAAACTCAGGCACGAAATATCGTCACTCGATTATCATCCGACTGTGTTTATTGTGAGTCAGCGTGCATCTTCGGTTATGAGTGCTGATAAAATTATTGTTCTTGATGACGGCAATGTTGTCGGTGAAGGTACCCATAATGAACTTCTTGAAAACTGTGAGGTTTACAGAGAAATCTATAATTCTCAGTTCGGAGAGGAGGCAGACAATGAGCAATAAACAAATTATAAAAAAAGTTTTATCATATATAGGCAAATATAAATATTATTTGCTCTTTTCCGTTATTTTTGCAGCGGTTTCTGTTGCACTGACTTTGTATGTTCCTATTCTTGCAGGCAGAGCAATTGACTGTATTATAGGAGCAGGAAATGTTGATTTCACAGCAATTAAGTCAATTTTATTACAGATTTTGATTGTTGTTGCGGCAACTTCTGTTTTGCAGTGGTTTATGAATGTTCTCAATAACAGAATAGCTTTTAATGTTGTTCGTGATATGAGAGAAAAGGCATTTTGTAAAATTCAGGTTCTGCCGTTCAAATTTCTTGATTCTCACGCTAACGGCGATATAGTAAGTAAGGTTATATCAGATGCAGACCAGTTTGCAGACGGACTCCTGATGGGATTTACGCAGTTATTTACAGGTGTTGTAACCATTATTGGCACTTTATGCTTTATGCTTTCAATTAATGTATGGATAACGCTCGTTGTTGTAATTCTTACACCGCTTTCATTTTTTATTGCACGTTTTATTGCAAAAAAAACATACAAAATGTTTAAACTTCAAAGTGAAACAAGGGGAGAGCAGACGGCCTTTATTGATGAGATGATTAATAATCAGAAAGTTACTGAAGCGTATTCACATAAAGATGAAAATCTTAAAAATTTTGACGATATTAATGATCGCCTTGCAAAATATTCTTTGCGTGCAACTTTCTTTTCATCAATAACCAATCCTGCTACAAGATTTGTAAACAGCATTGTTTATGCAAGTGTTGCTCTTATCGGTGCAGTTCTTGCGGTAACGGGTAATGGTAATATCACTGTAGGTATTCTTACAAGTTTTCTTGCTTATGCCAATCAGTACACCAAGCCGTTTAACGAAATCAGCGGCGTAGTTACTGAACTGCAAAACGCAATTGCGTGTGCAGGCAGACTGATTGAACTTATAGAGGAAGATGAAGTTGAACCTGATACAAAAGAAAAAACTATGTTAAAAAATCCAAAAGGAAACATAGTTCTTTCCAATGTTGATTTCAGTTATTCAGAGAATAAAAAACTTATTGAAAATCTAAACCTTGATATTAAAAGCGGTATGAGGGTTGCAATTGTCGGTCCGACAGGATGCGGAAAAACAACTCTTATTAATCTTTTAATGAAGTTTTATGATATTAATAACGGCAGTATTTCGGTTGACTGTATTAATTACAAAAACATTAACGTTAATTCTCTTCGTTCTTCATTCGGTATGGTTTTGCAGGATACCTGGCTGAAATCGGGTACGGTAAAAGAAAACATTATTATGGGCAAGCCTTATGCAACTGACGAAGAAATTATTGAGGCGTCAAAAAAATCGTATGCACATTCATTTATAAAAAGACTGCCCGACGGTTATGACACATATATCGGCACTGACGGTGGAAATCTTTCGGGAGGTCAGAAACAGTTGCTCTGTATTACAAGGCTTATGCTTGTAAATCCGCCTATGCTGATACTTGATGAAGCAACATCAAGCATCGATACAAGAACCGAGATTAAAATTCAGAAAGCCTTCAATAATCTTATGAGGAGTAAAACAACATTTATAGTTGCACACAGATTATCTACAATTAAAAATGCTGATTTAATTTTGGTTATGAATAACGGTTCTGTTATAGAAACAGGCACGCATACCGAACTTCTTGCAAAAAAAGGCTTTTACTTTAATCTTTACAACAGTCAGTTTGCAGGCTTTGAATAATCTGTTTTCTATTGACTTTTTTCAACAAACAATATAAAATATACAGGTAATATATTAATAAGGGGTGTCTTTATGGCTACTTGCCCTAACTGCGGTAAAAAACTGCATTTTTGGAACATAAAAGCAGAATGCAGCAAATGCGGTGTTTCAATTCCGAATTTTAACTGGATTGAAAGGCTTGAAGAAGATAATATCAATGCAGAAAAATCTTTTGTTAAATTCAATAAAACATTTAACAGAATTAAGTATTCGCTTTTCGGAACAAAACTTCGTATTGCAAGACTGATTTTAACATTCCTGCCTGCAATCGGCTTTATTCTTCCGTGGGCAACTATCAAAAGTGATGCAAATAGTTTTGACTTGTCACTTCTTTCATTTACAGGTGCAAAATCAGCAATTGATATGCTTGTTCAGTTATTCGGTAAATCATCACTGCTTACTGCAAATATGGGGTTCGAGGGTAACGGCGGTCCTGTAACATTTATGCTTATCGGCACAATTTTGTTCTTCCTTTCTGCACTCCTTATTGTTATAGCATTTTTCCTTAATATCATAATGTGTAAAAAGCCGAAGACAAAATCAACGGTTGTTTTTGATATTCTTTCTATTGCCGCATCAATTGCTTCTGTTGCAATGTTTAAAACAGCAGGTACACTCGGTGCAGACAGTGTTGCATTTACTTTCGGTGAATTTAATGTAATTAATTCCGCAGGTTCAATCGCGTACGGTTACTTTATTGCACTTGCTTTACTGCTTATTGCAACAGGTATCAATATTGCCGTTGCAGTTGCCCCGGCAAAGTCCGATGAACTTCTTGAAGAAGAAAGACTTGCAAGAGTTGAGGCAAAAGAGGCTAAAGAAAGAGAGGCAGAACTTAAAAAAATCAGAGAACGTGAAGAATCTGCCAAAGTACAGGAAGAAGAACAGAAAAAGATTGTTGAAGAAGCAAAGCGCAAGGTTGCCGAGAAAAAAGCAAAACAGGAAGCAAAGGCTAAGAAAAAGAAATAACTTTAATTTGGGCGGTTTAAATTATCCGCCCTTTTTTGTTGCTAAAATATAATGCAGATGTTATAATTACTTTATAAAATATTATGGAGAAATTCTATGGATTACAAAATGCTTTTTTCGCCTATGAAAATAGGAAATGTCGAAATAAAAAACAGAATTGTAATGGCGCCTATGCTTATGGGCTTCGGTCAATTCAATGGTAATGCAACCGAAAAAATGATGAATTATTATGAGGAGCGTGCAAAGGGCGGTACTGGACTTATTATTACCGAAATTACACGTGTAAACGATTTGTCGGGTGCCTCATCATTCGGTCAGTTATCGGCTTCTAAAGACAGAAACATTGCTTCAATGTCAGAACTTGCTAAAAGAATACATAAACACGGTGCAAAGTTATTTGTTGAACTCCATCACCCGGGCAGGCAAAATGTAAATCTCATGATTAATACTGTGCCTATTTCGGTTTTGTGTGATAAAATTATGCCGAAAAACAGTTACAGTAAATTACTGTACGGCAGTATTGTTCCGCTCGGTAAAAAAATGGTTGAAAAAGATTTGTTTTTCAAAACCAAATCACCGAGCAAATGTGAAAAAAGCAAATTTTCAGAAAGTGCAAACAAAGCGCTTACTCATAAAGAAATCAAAAAAATAATACATCAGTTTGCCGAAGCGGCACTGCGTGTAAAAAAAGCAGGCTGTGACGGTGTTGAAATTCACGCAAGCCACGGTTATCTTATTCAGCAATTTCTGTCGCCTGCAACGAATCACAGAACGGATGAATACGGCGGTTCATTAGAGAACAGAATGAGATTTCTGAATGAAATTATTGATGAAACGAGAGCACTCTGCGGTTCTGATTTTCCTATCATTGTTCGCCTTACTGTTGATGAAATGTATGCAAACATTGCTCAACCCGATAAAGGCTATAATCTTGCCGAGGGTCTTAAAATGGCAAAAATTCTCAATGATAAAGGTATTGATGCCATTGATGTTTCATCAGCAGGGTATGATACTTTCAATTATTGGTTAGAGCCTACTACTTTTGAGTGCGGTTGGCGTAAAAATCTTGCTGAAGAAGTTAAAAAGGTTGTCGATATTCCTGTTATCGCTGCTAATCTTATCCGCTCACCAAAACAGGCAGAAGAACAACTGCAGGCAGGCATTCAGGATTTTGTTTCTCTCGGCAGACCGCACATTGCTGATCCTCACTGGGCAGAAAAAGTTCAGAGCGGAAATGAAGATAAAATTAAACGCTGTATCTGCTGCCTATATTGTTTTGAAAGTATGATGGAGGGGGCTTATGTCGGTGATAACGGTCACTGTTCCGTAAATGCCTTTGTCGGCAGGGAAGACGAGAAACTTCTGCAAAACGGCAGCGGAAGAAAAGCAGTAATTATCGGTGCAGGCGCGGCAGGTCTTTATTCTGCGGAACTTCTTGCAAGACGCGGTTTTGATGTAACCGTACTTGAAAAAGAAAACTGCGCAGGCGGTCAGTTAAATCTTGCCGATAAACCGCCTCACAAAGAAAAAATTCATTGGTGCATTGAAGATTTACTTGCAAATGTTGAGTCACTTGGTGTTGAAATTAAATATAACACAATAGCAGATAAGAAATTGATTGCATCATTAAATCCCGAGATTGTCATTTGTGCTACAGGCGGAAATGCAGTTCATCCTGCTCCGTTTAAGTCTGATAATACGGTTACTGTTACGGAAATTCTGAATGGTTCAGTTAAACCTGAAAACAAGAACATATGCGTCATCGGCTCAGGAATGACAGGTCTTGAAACATCCGAACTTCTTTGTGAATTCGGCAATAAGGTTACTATTGTTGAAATGGCAGATTCAATTGCCCCCGGTGCATGGTTTCAGTCTGTTGATGATGCATTGCCGAAATTGAAAGAGGCGAATACGAAATTTCTTACTTCCACAAAACTTAAGTCAATCAACGGTAAATCAATTACTGCAATTGATTTAAAACATAATAAAGAAATAGAAATACCCTGTGATATGGTTGTTCTTTCAATGGGTGTTAAACCTGACAATTCTTTATTTGAAGAAATTAAAAATGAATATAAATTTGTTTTCAATATCGGTGATTCAAATAAAACAGGCAGAATACATAATGCAACCGAAGATGCATACAATATTGTTAAATCAATAAAATAAGTATTGACAAATACCCCTATAGAGTATACAATTTAGATACCCTATAGGGGTATAATTTTAAGGAGATTCATATGGAAAACTGTTGTCATAAAACTAAAAAGCGGGATGATGAGGAATATAAAAGACTCATAAACCGATTAAGCAGAATTGAGGGTCAGATAAGAGGAATAAAAGGTATGGTTGAGAAGGACGCATACTGTCCCGATATACTGATTCAGGTTTCTGCCGTTAATTCTGCTCTTAATTCTTTTAATAAAGAACTTTTGGCTTCGCATATTAAGACCTGTGTTGCAAACGATATTAGAAACGGTAAAGATGAAACGATTGACGAACTTGTTTTAACTTTACAAAAATTAATGAAGTAGGTATATGTTTTGGATTTTGATATTACGGGAATGAGTTGTGCTGCCTGCAGCGCAAGAATTGAAAAGGCAGTGTCTGAACTTGAGAATGTTGATACTGTCAGTGTTAATCTGTTAACCAATTCCATGAATGTTTCAGGCTCTGTATCTTCAGATGAAATTATAAACACTGTTGTTTCTGTCGGTTACGGTGCAAGCGTTAAGGGAGACACGAAAACAAAAAATTCTGCTGATACAATTAAAGATAATGAAACTTCAAAAATGGTAAAACGTCTTATTGCTTCTGTAGTTTTGTTGCTGCCTTTAATGCATGTTTCAATGGGTCATATGATGTGGGGCTGGAGTGTACCCTCATTTTTAAATGATAATTATATCGGTATTGCACTTTTTGAACTGATTTTTACTGTCGCGGTAATGATTGTCAATCAAAAATTCTTTATAAGCGGCTTTAAAGGTATAATTCATAAAGCGGCGAATATGGATACGCTTGTTGCACTCGGTTCAGGCGCAGCATTTGTTTACAGTACGGTTGTAATGTTTCTTATGACTGTTGATATAAAAAACGGTGATATGAACGGCGCTATGCATCATTTGCATGATTTGTATTTTGAGTCATCTGCAATGATTCTAACCTTAATTACCGTTGGTAAAACACTTGAGGCATATTCAAAAGGAAAAACTACAAATGCTCTTAAGGGACTTATGGATTTAGCGCCTAAAACCGCAACAGTTATAAGAGATAATAAGGAAATAACGATATCTGCCGATGATTTGCTTATTGACGATGTTTTCGTTGTTAAAGCAGGGGAGAGCATTCCTGCCGACGGCATTGTGATAGAGGGAATATCATCTGTTGACGAGTCTGCACTGACAGGCGAAAGTATACCCTCGGATAAACAAATCAACAGCAAAGTTTTTGCAGGCACATTAAATATGAATGGCTATATAAAATGCCGTGCAATCTCTGTTGCAGGTGAAACAGACCTTTCAAAAATAATTAAAATGGTTGCCGATGCTTCTGCAACAAAAGCGCCGATTGCAAAAATTGCCGATAAGGTTTCAGGTGTATTTGTTCCTGTTGTTATTGCTATATCGCTTGTAACGCTTGCCGTATGGCTTGTTTCAGGTCAATCAGTCGGATTTTCTCTTGCAAGAAGTATATCTGTGCTTGTTATAAGTTGTCCTTGTGCACTCGGTCTTGCAACGCCTGTTGCGATAATGGTCGGCAGCGGCAAAGGTGCTAAAAACGGTATTCTGTTTAAAACGGCGGAAAGTCTTGAAGTTGCAGGTAAAACCGATGTTGTTTGTTTTGATAAAACAGGTACTGTAACAAACGGAAATCCTGTTGTTACAGATATTATTTCCGATGACAGTGATTTACTTCTTACAATTGCTTATTACGCTGAAAAGAAAAGTGAACACCCGCTATCAAAAGCAATCAATAATTATTGTGTTGAAAATAACATTATTGCTAAAAACTGTAATGATTTTAAAACAATTGTCGGCGGAGGAATTATTTGTAATATAGACAGCAAAACTGCAGTCGGCGGCAATATTGAACTGATTAATCAATACACATCGGTTGACGATATAAACATTTCCAAAGCCGAGCAATTATCACAAGAGGGTAAAACGCCGCTATATTTTGCATATGACGGTAAATTTCTCGGAATTATTGCCGTAGCAGATACAATTAAGGAAGACAGCCGCAAAGCAGTTGAACAGTTAAATAATATGGGCGTTTCAGTTGTTATGATAACAGGTGATAACGAAAATACCGCCAATGCCATAGCAAAGCAGGCTGGTATCGATAATGTAATCGCCAAGGTTCTGCCAAATGAAAAAGAGGCGCAGGTTCGCAATCTGCAGTCATTCGGCAGTGTAGCAATGGTCGGTGACGGTATTAATGACGCCCCCGCCTTAACACGTGCCGATACAGGCATAGCAATCGGCGCAGGTACAGACGTTGCAATAGATTCTGCCGATGTTGTTTTAATGAAAAGCAGTCCGCTTGATGTTGTAAGATCAATCAATCTTTCACGCAGAGTGCTTACCAATATCAAGGAAAATCTTTTCTGGGCATTTATCTATAATATTATCGGAATTCCGATTGCCGCAGGTGTTCTTTATCCTGCGTTTGGAATAACGCTCAACCCTATGCTTGGTGCGGCTGCAATGAGCCTTTCAAGTTTTTGTGTAGTTATTAATGCCTTAAGGCTTAATATAGTAAATATTGATAAATCAATCATTAATAAAAGAAAGAAGGAAATTGATATGAGTTTATTCAAAAAAGAAAAAAAGCCGTATATTACAATTGAAGGTATGATGTGCGGTCATTGTGAAGAACACGTAACCAAATCACTTGCCGATATCGGTCTTACGGTTAAGGCAGACCATACAAAAAACAGGGCAACTGTTGAAAGTGGAACAATTGACGCTGACGCCGTTAAATCGGCAGTAGAAAACGCAGGCTATAAATTTATCGAAATCGTTGAATAATAAACAGGCACGGATTAATGAACAAATCCGTGCCTTTATTTAAGTCTCTTATAAAATTAATAATTCTTTGCTGACTGTTGAAATGTTTTCGCAACCATTTTCTTTTACAATGCATACATCTTCAATTCTGATTCCGAATTTATCGGGAATATAAATTCCAGGCTCTACGGAAGTTATATTATTGACGTTAAACGTATCTTCACTTCGAGGTGATGCACTGTAGCCTTCGTGAATGTCAAGACCTACACCGTGCCCAAGCGAATGCCTGAAATATTTGCCCATATTCTTAGTTTCAAGCACATCATATGCTGCTTTATAAACATCTGCACATTTTACACCGCTTTTCAGTGCGCTTATGCCTGCAAGTTGTGCATCAAGAACAAGATTATACATTTCTTTCATTTCATCTGTTGCACTGCCGACTGCAACAGTTCTCGTCATATCCGAATGATAACCTTTATAAGTTGCACCGAAATCAAACAGAACAAAATCACCGTTTTGTATTTTTCTGTCACTCGGTACTCCGTGCGGCAGGGAAGTGTGACTTCCTGCAAGCAGTATTGTATCAAAAGATAAACCGTCAGACCCATTCTTTGCCATAATATAGTTGAACAGTGAGGCAAGTTCTTTTTCTGTTTTGCCGATTTTTATGTGATTAAGAAGTTCGATAAAACTTTTCTCAGCAATATCATTTGCCTGTTTCATCAATTCAATCTCTTCATCGGTTTTTACATTTCTCATTTCGGCAAGACTGTCATTAATCGGAATAAATTCGCAATTTGTTGCTTCTTTATAAGTATTGTATGCTTTCAGTGTTATGGTTTCATTTTCAAATCCGAGTGTTTTAATATTATGCCTTTTGCATAGTTCTTTAACTGTATCACTGAATTTTGTGTTGATTTCAATTACATTCAGTCTTGTTTTCTCAGCATGTTTTTCAGCAGTTTCCGTATATCTTGAGTCAACAATGTGATGGCCGATTCCGTTTTTTGTCAGAAGAATTACACCTTCGCTCGGCGAAAAACCGCAGAAATAATGCATATTGCTTTCATTCAAAAGTATTACAGCATCTGCATTTACCGTACATATTAAATCTGAAATTTTATTATTCATAAATATCACCAGTTTCATTATAAATTTAATACATAAAATTGTCAAATCTTATTGACTTTAAAATAACAATGTGATAATTTTTACTTAACAAATTTTATGGAGTGTAATTATGGAAAAATACTTAATTAATCCTAATCAAAAAATAAGCAAAATTAATAAAGATATTTATGGCCATTTTTCAGAGCATCTCGGAAGATGTATTTATGACGGAATTTATGTCGGCGAAAATTCAAAAATTCCAAATATAAACGGTATGAGAAGCGATGTGGTAAATGCGCTTAAAGAAATGGGAATCCCTGTTCTTCGCTGGCCCGGTGGCTGCTTTGCAGATGAATATCACTGGAAAGACGGAATCGGTCCTAAAGAAACAAGAAAGAAAATGGTAAATACCCACTGGGGCGGACTTGTTGAAGATAATTCCTTCGGTACGCACGAATTTCTTGAACTTTGTGAACAACTTGGCTGTGATGCTTATATTAACGGCAATGTTGGTTCAGGCAGTGTTGAAGAAATGAATGAATGGGTTGAATATATGACTTTTGACGGAGTATCTCCAATGGCAGAACTTCGCAAAAAGAACGGCAGGGAAAAGCCATGGAACATCAAATATTTCGGCGTTGGCAATGAATCGTGGGGCTGCGGCGGCAATATGGACCCCGAGTATTACGGCTGCCTCTTCAAGAGATATAATACATATGTGCGTGACTATAATAAGGGTGTACATATTGAGCGTATTGCCTGCGGTCCTAACAGTGATAATTATCACTGGACAAAAGAGGTTATGGACAAGGTTAAACA
Organism: Eubacterium sp.; assembly: GCA_014465955.1. GTDB lineage: Bacteria > Bacillota > Clostridia > Oscillospirales > Acutalibacteraceae > Eubacterium_R. Next base: position 13,300 of record JACTVT010000049.1, read on the forward strand.
CCATGCAAACGGTATTGCACTCCATTACTATACTTTGCCTACAAATAACTGGGCAGACAAAGGCTCTTCAACTGAATTTGACAGAAATCTTTATTACAGAACACTTGCCAATGCATATAAAATGGAAGAACTGATTACGAATCATCTTGCCGTTATGGACAGCGTAAATCCGGAGCGTTGGGTTAAACTCGTTATTGATGAGTGGGGAACTTGGTATAACGTTGAACCCGGCACAAACCCGGGGTTCCTTTATCAGCAGAGTACGATGCGTGATGCCATGGTAACGGCTCTTACACTCAATATATTCAATAAACATGCAGACAGAATTATGATGGCAAATATTGCACAGACAGTTAATGTCCTTCAGTCCGTTATTCTTACAGAAGCAGACAAAATGGTTCTTACACCTACTTATTATGTCTTCAAAATGTTTAAAGATCATCAGGAAAATACGCTTCTCGGTTCTTATCTAACAACAGAATCTTTTGAAGTTAAGGAAATTAACCGCACCTGCCCTCAGTTAATTGAGTCTGCTTCCGTTGATGAAAGCGGTGTTATTTACTCGACAATCGCAAATGTTTCGGCAAGTAAGAAATCTAAAATTAAATGCCAGATTGCCGATACTAAAGTTAAATCAATCAAGGCCGAAATTCTCACAGGTGATATTCACGATAAGAATGATTTTGAAAATGACCATCAAGTTTTCACGAAAGAATTTACTGATTTCAGAAAAACTTCAGATGGTTTTGTTGCTGAAATTCCGCCTTGTTCAGTTGTAAAATTTGTTATTGAATAATGGAAAAATGCAAACGCTGTCTGCTTCTTGAGGCAGGGGAGCAGGCGTCATATAAAACAGTTTCGGATTATATCAATAATCTTGATGATGATTTAAAAGTTTCATCACAGGAATATAATCACAGATTATCGCTTTGCAAAAAATGCGAATTTTTAATTGCAGGAATGTGCAGAAAATGCGGCTGCTACGTTGAAATCAGGGCTGTTCTTAAAGATAAATCCTGCCCGAATTTTGATAATAAAATGTGGTAATTAATAAAGGTGTGTTTTGGACACACCTTTTTGTTTATTATTTTATAGTTTAGTCAATAATTTTTGTATGAAAAAAATTAAATTTTACAATAATCGTTTTTCTTTTATGGAAAAGCCTCTGCTTATATTGTCGGTTTTGTCAATACCAATATATGCTTTAAAACTTTTTAATATTGAAAATTCCGATTTAATCTATACTGCTCTTACACTAATCATTGTTTTATCAGTATTATTTCTGAATGTAAAAAATCTAAAAAAAGTTAAAATTGTTTTGCTTATTCTTGTTTTGTCAGCAATACTTTTTATATTTTGCTATGATAAAATTGTGCTTTTTCTTGCTGATTACTCGAAAGACAGTCCGCTGAAATTCGGTATAATCAATACTTTATTTAATACATTCGGATTAAACGATTATCAGAATTATATAGATTTTACAGGCTATGGCGGATCACATCTGATTAATAATGAAATTGTAAGCGGCGCAGTTAATATTTTCAAAAATAATCCGGGCAGTAAAATAGTATCACAGTTTCTGACCGCTCGGTTTTTATTAATTTTTTCATTATTTGGCTTTGCTGCGTCAATGGGCAGAAAAAATATCATTATTATTATAATTGCTGTTATCGCAGTAATTACAGGCAATTGTACTGCTTTGCTTCTTGCTTTTCTTTTTCTTGTGCCTGTATATTATCTGCTTGTGCTTATTTCATCATTTGCCTGCAGTTTTGTGTCATCTGCTGTCGGAATTAAACTTGGTTTTTTTCATTCGCCGTCAGTATTTGAGTTGCTTGTTCATAATGACAATAAAATATATGCCCTTATAATTTGTGTTTTTGTGTTCTGTCTTTCTTATTATCTTGCAAGACTTGTAAAAGAGCGAGTAGAATGATATAATATCTTTGGTGATATTATGAATTTGAGAGAAGAATTATTTAATTTGCAGGATTTAAAATACAGAGATTTTCATTCGGCTCTTGTACCCAATATTGATAAAGAACAGATTATCGGTGTCAGACTGCCTGAACTTCGCAAAATAGGCAAAAAACTTACAGATAATAATTTTGATTGGCATTATTATGAAGAGATAATGCTGCACGGTTTTTATATCGGATATGCAAAACTTTCTTATGAAGAAAGAATTTCACTTTTAACAGAATTTATACCATATATAAATAATTGGGCGGTCTGCGACTGCGTTTCGTCAACGCTGAAATTTGTTAATAAAAACAGATCGGATTTTCTTGAATTTTTAAAGCCGTATATGAACAGTCAGAAAGAATATGAACTTCGCTTTGCAATTGTTATGCTGATGGATTATTATCTTGATGATAAATATCTGAAATTTACAGTTGACTGTCTTTCAAAAATTAAAAGCGATTATTACTATGTAAATATGGCGGTTGCATGGGCACTGTCTGTTGCTTTCGTAAAAGACAGTAACTTAGTCTTGCCGCTTATTGAGAATTACGTTCTTGAACCATTTGTTCATAATAAAACTATTTCCAAAATTTGCGATAGTTACAGGGTAGACAAGCCGATAAAAGAAAAACTTAAAACTTATAGAATAAAAAATTAACGGCGTGAAATCACGCCGTTTTTGATTTGATAATTTTACATTTGTGAAGCCATATACGCCGCACCCAAAAGTCCTGCATCATTGCCTGTTTTTGATGATACAATGTTTACATTCCTGAAACTTTCCATCAGTTGTTTATATATTTTTCTGTCAATTAAATCTATAATGTAATTTTCGTTCATTATTCCGCCGCCGAGAACAATAAGGGACGGATTAAAAATATAAATTATATTCTTTAGTCCGAGTATGATTTCATCAATCCACGAATCAATAATGTATCTTATTTCAGGATTTTCAAAATTCTCTTCGCTGAATATTTCAAATCCGTTAAGGCGCTTTCCTGTTTCTTTTTCAACTGCATTAACAAGAGCCGTAGCCGATGCATATTGTTCAAAACAACCGTCTGCGCCGCAGGTACACTGCCGTCCGCCTGCATGGGTTATAATGTGCCCGAATTCACCTGCTGATGAACCCGAACCTTTATACAGTTTATTATTAAGATAAACTGCACCGCCTATCCCGGTGCCGAATGTAAGACATATGAAATCCGAAACACCTTTGCCTGCTCCGAATTTTGCCTCGCCGATTAAAGCAGCATTAACATCATTTTCAACATAGGTTTTAACGCCTGTTTTCGTTTCTATAAGTTTTTTTACCATCATTCCTGTATAATAAGGAATATTATCGGTCGAATAAACAACAATGCCGTTTTCGGAATCAACCTGACCTGCCGTACTGATTGCAACACGGTCCAAATCATTGAATTCTTCAATAATATCAATAATCTTATTAATAATATGCTGACCACCTTTAGCAGCCTCAGTCGGAATGCTTTTTTTATCCGTTAATTCAAATTTTTCATTACAAAGTGCATATTTTATATTTGTTCCGCCAATATCAAAAGTTAAGATTTTCATTTCAGGCTCCTTAAACTTAATATAACAATTATACTATTTACTTTTTATTAATTCAATAT
>JACTVT010000007.1 GCA_014465955.1 Eubacterium sp.
CACATTATCATATTGTTGTTTGTAGATTGAGTCGGTTTTATTTCCTTTTGAATTTAAGTATGTAAATAATTGTGTAATGATTACAGCACTAATAGTACCAAATGCAGTTGTACAACAGGTAATTAAAGTTCGCTTTGTTTCAGGGTCTAACATAATTTATCCTCTTCATATTATTTCATTATTAAATATCTCTTCGTATTCGGTACCCGTGTAAATCATATCTTTATCAAATACGCCTTCAATTTTTATAAATTTTTTTCTAAATCTTGAAATATATGTATGTGCTTTTTTCTTTGTCTGTTCATTCGCTTCAATAATGATAAATTTATCATTAACTATATCAGCATTTTCAGGTGAAGAAAACCATTTTATATAAGTTTTCTTTTGGGCATTGTATTTAGGTTTATTATCTTCGGGGAAATCATCATATAATACTTTGAAATTATTAACTGGAACTGTTGAAAGTACATTTTCAAAATCATTCAATGCTTCAATACAAAAACCATTTACAATTATAGGCATTATATTGTCAGCTTCGTTTTTTGAAAAAATAAATGAAAACTGTTTATGATATGCAATTTCACAACACATATCATAAAATACTTTTTGTGTGGCAGCAGGCATTGAAAACAACTGTTGATTAAATTTATTTTGGTTAATTCCTGTGTTGAAATCGCCATTTATTAAATTCAATTCCATAGCAAGCCTATAAATATGTTTGCAAGGTAACTTTCTTCTATGGAAATCGCCACAAGGGCAGTAATCTAAAGTAACATTATATGGATTTTTGCCAGAACCTGAAAAAACGCCTGACATATTGTTTATATCAATGCTTTGAGGTGAAACGCTTGCTGATTTTGCTTTTTCAAATCTTTTAATTTGTTCAGCATCATTATGTATTTCTTCGTTCCAGTTTCCAAAGTTCATATTTTGCTCCTTATTTTATGCCGTTCATTATGAACGGTTTTATTTTTTATTATGTATATAATCTTCAAAATTCTTATAAACCTGTTGTTCTAACGGACTTAAAAAGAATTTATTTCTATCGTATAAAACTTTCATACGGCTTGCCCGGTATTGTGCCGCTTGTTTTGATATACAGCAGGCATCTGCAATTTCTTGTGCTGTATGCAGGTTAAGACCTTTAAGTACACAGGCTGGTGCTAAAAACCGAATGGCAAACATATCGGCTGCTTGTTCCTCTTCAGGTTTGTTTGCTTCACCTACTGTTCTGAATTTACCTGCATTTGTCAGTGAATGACCTAAAAAGATATGTCCGAATTCGTGGGCAATTGTAAATCGGCACCGTTCTTTTATATTAGTATCATCATAAATAACATACCATTTATTATCGGAACAGATGCTTAAACCGATTTGATTATTATTAAGTATGTGACAGTCGCTGTCAGGTACAATTTTTATATCTGCTTGATTTGCAACATTTGCTAATGAAACAGGTAATTGTGAAATGTTAAAATCAATAAGAGCCTGCCACGATGCATTTCTGATATTTTTATATCTACCATAATTTCTCAATTTCATCACCTGTAAATATTTTACAATGTGCTGAACATTAAAATATACAGGTAAATATTGGTAATTAAATTACAGTATTATAAATCGCCCTTAAAGTCAGGGGCATTTTCTAATTTTTCAATTACTGATTTAGGTACTTCAGTATATCCCGGAGGTGTATTGTCTGTGCTTCGTGCTGCCTGAAATACAACAACTTTTCCTTCTTTTTGAACACCAAGCAGGCGGTCAACAGCTTCTTGCATTGCAGGCTGATTTCTGTAAGCTGTAATCAAATCTATTTCGTGTGGTGTGAAGTTTATTTCTGCTTTTATACATTCAGACCACCCCATTAAATATTGAGGTGTACAGTTAAGGCATTCAGCGATTAAAACAATATTATCATATGGAATACTTTTAATTTCACCGCTTTCGTATCTCTGCATTGTTGCTTCTTTAACACCTATGTACTCCGCTAATTCTAATAGTGTTTTATTAAGTAGTTTTCTTCTGCTTTTTATTCGTTCATTCAAAATTGCCATTGGTTTTAACCTCCGTTTGTATTCATAATAGCACCAACTTACATAAAATGCAACATTTTTTTAGCAATTTGCTAAAAAACTTACGCAAAAGGTATTGACAATAGCAAAATTAAGGTGTAATATGAACTTACGCAATACGAAAGTAGGTGAGAAAATGACAGAATGCGAATTCAATGTTGATGTTATTGCTATGAATGATGTTGCAAGACACGCTGGCGATAAGACCAACACCGCTGTTTCCAAGAGATTAAATATGAATAGAAACACAGTAGCAAATGTAATGAAAGGAAAAGAAAGACCTTCTTCTGCATTTATGTTTGCATTTGTTTCTGCCTATTCTCTTGAACCAGAAGCAGCAGGCAAGATTTTTTTTAAATATAACTTACCTGTTGCGTAAGTTATTGGGCAGGAGGTGCAGAATGAGCAGATCAATAGATGCGTGGGAACTGTTGCGAAAAAGATTTACCGCAAAAGAAAAAGGCGGTTTAGGTCTTGATTTAGAAGTTGTTACTGTTAGTGATATACTGACCGCCCCCACAATTGAAATTAAATCATCTGACAGTTCTTTGAAAGATATATCTACCAAAGAACTTGTTGATGAACTCCTCACAAGGGAAGAAATAGAACATAAGTGGGTTGAACCTTATGTTGATAAAACATTTTCGCTTAATGGACCTGCAACAGTAATAATAATCTAAAAAATTCTTATATGTGAATATGAATTTTTAATGTTGTTTTTAAAGTAACTATCAGGTGATGAAGCATTTAGAAAATTTGTGAACTCAGAATATGGAACGCCATAATATGAAAAAGTAGCACCATTTATGAATTCAATAAACAAAGTGTTGCTTTCATATCCGATAGATTTTATATTTACAGCTTTTAATTTGTATTTTTGCATAAGAATACCACCTTTCAAGGTGAGTATATCAAATAAGATAATAGCAGTCAATAAATGGATTGTGAGGTGATACCGATGTTTTTAATTATTGATAACAATGATTTTGAAGATGCTGAAAAGTCAGTCGAAACACCAAGCGATGTTTATGATATTGTTCTTGATTACTTTTATGAGCAGGCAGGTCAGGAGCTTGACGATGCAGTATTAAATGCAACAGATGCAGAGAACTGGGCGCAGACAGCGATTGAGGGTGACACTTGGCGTGGTGGCGATTTAACTATTGAATGTACTCCGACATCTTAAATTAGTTATAAGACAAGCGACTGATGAAATAGAAATAAATGAAAGAGGTGAACGCTGTGGAAGATAAGGTAACTGAATACAAATTTAATAATATTACTGTAAGAATGCACGGCGCGCCTACCGAGAACGGACAGCCGGACAGAAAAAGGCTTGAAGATGCTTGTGTTGATTTTATGCGTAAAGTTTTATCAGCTGAAGCAAATGCAATAAAGGGGGTGTGAGCATCAAACTAAACGGTATCTGTTATTCTTGTGAGCATTTCTATAAACAGGACTGTAAGCAGAGTTATTCAACAGTATTTCTTGATGATACACAGCAGGTATCAGAATGCGAGAGATACAAAAAGGTAAGCAAGGAGTGGATTGCAAAATGGACAACCTCTTTGAATTCTTCTTTGGCTTGTTCCCATTTGCCGTAGCATCAATATTTGCTGGTGTTTCAGTAAACATTTGGGAAAAATTGAGGGAAAAGAAGAATAGGCAGCAGGCAAAAAATAAAAGGCGCACCGATATACGGCACGCCGAAGATATGGACAAACTACAGCAAACAAAGCAAATTAAACTTCTCTATTATGATACTTTGTTGCATTAAGAAAGGAAAATAAGTGAGCAAAAAAGGTAAAAAATAACCGCTCAACCGAAGCCAAGCGATTATCTTTTACTTTCCAAAAAGAAAGCATAAAACCATATAAATAATTATACACCAAAAAAACGGAAAAGTCAAGTGATTTAGGGAGTTTCGCACTCCTTTTAAGGACTTGATACAAGTAATTATTTTAGACTTTCAAAAAGGAAATATAAACAACTATTAACAATATAATTTCTTCTGTTATTATCATCATTCTTTTTAGCAGTAGTAGCAGTAGTATCACTAATGGTTTAATGGTCGTAAATTTAATACATAGGTGTTCCGTTTTGAATTTTTTCTTTGCTTCTTTCTTTTGCTCACCTCTTTGGAGGTGATTTTTAATGCCGTGGTTAAAGGTAGAATATAACTGCGGTAATTGTGTAATCGGACAAAAATATTTTTCAACCCGATATGGAAGTAAGGGCAAGATAACCTACACCCATACTGAGGATGGAAAAACAACAACAGCGCAAAAGCGTTGCAATGACAGAAAATCAGAACTGCATTTTGATGTTCTTGCAAATTCAAATTTCGGAAAGGGCGATTACTTTATAACTTATACATTCAAACGAGGGCGACTGCCCAAATTGAAAAATGGAATGCCGGACATCAAGCGAATTAAAAGGATATGGAAAACATATCGTGCCAAACTTCGAGCCTATTATAGAAAACACGGTCTTGAACTTAAATACATATATGCTTTTCAGTTTGAAGATGTGCGACCGCATTTTCATATTCTTATGAATAATGATGGAATGAACCCCGCCGACCTGCCCGAATGGCCGTATGGCTCACCTGAGTGGAAAACACTTGACGGCAGAAAACGTCACACAATCGGTGAATACTTTGCAAGGGGTACGCCTGTCGAAATAATTGACGAAGATGGGCAACAAGTAACCCTTCATAAGCGTGGCATAGTTCAATCTTCACGAAATTTATGGAAGCCAACACCAAGAGTAAGACGGCTTAAGCGCAGTAATTGGAGTGAAAAACCGAAAGTAAAAAAAGGTTATTATCTGCAAGTTCTTGACAACGGATATATTGAAAATCCTTTCAATCAGGGCAGTTATCGTTATCAATATTACTGTATGGTGAGGTTGAATTGATATGACAGTAAGGTGGACTGAAGAGGAGTTACAGGAGTACCTGAAGCGTACTAATCAGCAAGACCAAACCAAAATGGTCAAGCGTGTTAAAAACAAATATGGCAATACACAGTTAGTTGTTGATGGTATTAAGAGGGACAGCTTTGCAGAGTCAAACCGATTTGAAGAACTGATGTTTTTGCAGAAAAGCGGTTATATAAAGGACCTGCAATATCAAGTTCCCTTTGAATTGATACCACGGCAGCAGGGCGAAAACCGAAACGAACGCCCTATAAAATATATTGCTGATTTTGTTTATGACGAAAAACAGCCTGACGGCTCTTGGAAGCATATTGTTGAGGATAAAAAAGGCCATAAAACAAAAGATTACATAATTAAACGAAAACTGATGCTTTACATTCACGGAATAAGCATTATGGAAACCTGAGGAAATACTATGAAAAAATTTGTAAAACAAACAGTTGCATTTATCACATTGGCCATAGCCTTTATGGCGTGCATCCTGATATTTGTAACAACCGCATTTTAAGGAGGTACATATATGAAATTAGATAATATTTTCAAGATTTGCAAATCAAAAAGGCGTTTTGTTGTGTTCAGACAGAACCCGAAAACACAGTGGCTTGGTGATGGTACAGCAATATATGCCATCACGAACAGTACAAAATTAACACCTGAGTTTTTAACCGCTTCTGCATCGCTGAAACCTCAGGAAGTAGAAATCACTTGTTTTAAGAATGTTGATTTTCCTGAAAAGTTTGATACAACGGACAATACAGGTGATGAAAACATTGTTACTATGTCTGATGTAACAATAAACTTTCCAAATGGCGAATATTCACCTGTATTCACCACTGAGGGTATCAGGTTCATAAAAACAGATTACCTTAAACCTTTTGATAAGGATGAATATGAAATATTTGAGCGACACACTGAAGAAGATGCAATGTATTTTGTTGTCAAAGTGGGTATGTTTGTTAATGCCATTATTATGGCGCAGGACAGTTACCTTGATATTGCAACTGTTGCATATTTTCAAAAAATTGCAGAAAAAATGCAGTATGCACGAACAGTGATGGAGCAGAAAGGCGAGGAGGTAAACAGTCTTGACGAAGATTAACATTAACGAATTTACCAGCAAAGCTGTTAATCTGATGAAATTCAGCGACAAAGATGTTGATTATCTCATTTGGCAAGGCAGCAGGCTTATTATGCAGACCAGAAATACTACTGCATATACGGATTTTAATGACATCGGTGACCAAAAAATAATTATCCCGGCTAAGGCTATTGAACTTATAAAAAAAATCAATAGTGATGTTTGTGATATTGAGGTCAATGCAGATAATAATTTGCTTATTAAGTATAACAGAGCAAAAACCAAATTTGCTATGAGTACAAACTTTTTTGAAGCAAATATTTACACTGAAAAACTACCAAAAATGAACATCATCGAAAATGGCGTTATTGACAGTATTAAGAAAGTTACAAAATATTGTTCTGCTAAGGAAGATATCGGCGTAATGCACGGATTATATTTCAATGGTAATGGAAAGGAACTTGAAATTGTCGGCGTTGACGGTCGCAGATTTATGGTTTTTAAAGATAAATCCTGCAAATCAAAAATGAAACTGCTTGTTGCAAAAGAACAGATTGAAAAAATATTAAATCTGGCAGCAGGTGAAGTCGAAGATATAAAATGCTGTGAAATATCAACAACGAAAGTTTTATTTCAGGTTGGTACATATACAATTATTGTTCCCACTCTTGTTGTTGACAAGTTTATTGATTACAAAACAATTATGAAAAAACACAGTGGTATGTCAATAACTGTTAACCCGGTTGAATTCCGTAATGCTGTTGAGCGTGTGGCAATCACTTGTGACAAAAATAACTGCATTGTGATTGAGGGTAAAGGCAATGAAATACAAATAAGCACTACATCGGACAGAGGAAGCGGATATGAAACAGTAACGGCATCAGGCATTGAAACAGAGTTCCGCCGTGGCTTCAATGCTCTTTGGTTTAAAGATATGCTTGCGAATTTTTCAAGTGATATTGATGTCATTTTGGGCAGTGGCGATAAAACAGGCATAAGCGTACTTGTTGAAAATGAAGAATTAAAGCAGTCTGTATTTATATATCTTCTTCCGATGCTCATTAGAGGTGCTTAATAATGACATATGATGAATTTATAAATTCCAAAGTGCAGATTGCTAAGAAAACAGGCTTTGAAATTCCAGACAGTGAAATATGCGATAATCTGAAACCGCATCAAAAAGTCGCTGTTAAATGGAATATTGCTGGTGGTCGCAGGGCTAATTTTCTTAACTTTGGTTTAGGTAAAACGGTTATACAGCTTGAAACATTAAGAATTATTCTTAAATACAAGGGCGGTAAGGCGCTTATTGTATGCCCATTTGATGTGATGCCTGAATTTGAAAGCGATGCAAAAAATATTTTACATATCAAACCGCCTGTGTTTGTTCAGACTGATAAAGAAATTGCCGAGAGTGACAGTGATTTCTTTATGACAAATTATGAGAGTGTAAGGGAAGGTAAAATTGATGTTACGCAATTTAAGTCAACTTCTCTTGATGAAGCATCTGTGCTTCGTTCATTCGGCAGTAAAACATATCAAACATTCTTGGATATATTCAAGGGTATTGAATACAAGTATGTAAACACAGCAACGCCGTCACCTAACAAGTATAAAGAGTTAATTCACTATGCTGGCTATCTTGAGATAATGGACACCGGGCAGGCCTTAACACGCTTCTTCAAGCGTGACAGCACCAAGGCGAATAACTTAACTATTTATCCGAAGCGTGAAAAAGAATTCTGGCTGTGGATGGCTTCGTGGGCGTTGTTTATAACAAAGCCGTCTGACCTCGGTTTTTCTGATGAAGGCTATGACCTGCCACCATTAGAGGTCAAAACGCACATTGTAAAAAGTGAATATGCTGAAACGCCTTGCGATAAAGACGGACAAGCAAAAATGCTTCTTGACACGGCTAATTCACTAAGTGAGGAAGCAAAGGAAAAAAACAACTCTGTTAAATCACGAATTGCAGTTGCAAAATCAATCATTAAGGAAAGCCCAGCCGACCATTTCATATTATGGCACGATTTAGAGGTTGAGCGTAAGGAAATCAAAAGGCAGATTGACGGCGTAGTTGATATTTACGGCTCTATGGATATGGAATTACGCAAAAAAAGGCTGTTCGATTTCAAAAACGGCAAAACAAAACTGTTTGCAACCAAGAAAAGCATCAGCGGCAGCGGTTGCAATTTCCAAAAGCATTGCCACCGTGAAATATTCGTTGGTATTGACTACAAGTTCAATGATTTCATACAGGCAATACATCGTGTATATCGTTTTTTACAGACAGAAAAGGTTATTGTTGACATAATTTACACGGAAGCAGAAGAAGCCGTATATCAGGGCTTGATGAAGAAGTGGAAAGACCACAATGACCTGCAAAAGCGAATGAGCAATATTATAAAAGAATACGGACTTAATATTGAATACAACAATATTATTACAAGAAAAAAAGGAGTTGAGAGGGTGCAGGTAGTCGGCGAACACTACAAAGCAATCAATAATGATTGTGTTGTTGAAACACAGAATATGGAAGATAACAGCATTGACCTTATATGCTCTTCCATTCCGTTTGGTAATCACTATGAATACAGTGCAAATTTTAACGATTTCGGACACAACGAAAACGATGACAAATTTTTTGAGCAGATGGACTTCTTAAGCCCCGAATTGTTAAGGGTGCTTAAACCGGGCAGAGTCTTTGCCTGCCATATCAAAGACCGTATTTTGTTTGGTAATGCAACAGGTACAGGAATGCCGACAGTTGAGCCATTCCACGCCGATGCAATCAAGCATTTTATGAAGCACGGCTTTCAGTTTATGGGGATGATAACGGTGTTAACCGATGTTGTGCGTGAAAATAATCAGACCTACAGACTGGGTTGGACTGAGCAGTGCAAAGACGGCACTAAAATGGGCGTAGGCTGTGAGGAATATATATTACTTTTCCGTAAACTGCCAAGCGATACATCAAAGGCTTACGCCGACACCCCGGTAACTAAGGATAAAGAGAATTACACAAGGGGTCAATGGCAGTTAGATGCCCACGGCTTTTATCGTTCTTCAGGTGACAGACTTGTTTCAAAAGAGGAATTGAAGAATGTTGATGTAAGCAAATTACAAAAGGTTTACAGGAATTATTCAAGAAACAATGTTTATTCCTATGATGAACATATCAAACTTGCAAACGAGCTTGACAAAGACGGCAAGTTGCCTGCTGCCTTTATGGTGGTTGCTCCCGGTTCTTGGAATGACAAAATATGGGATGATATTAACCGAATGCGTACACTGAACACATCGCAGAGTCAGAGAAAAGCAGAAATGCACATTTGCCCTTTGCAGTTGGATATTGTTGAAAGAATAATAACCAGATACAGCAATGAGGGTGAAACAGTGTATGATCCATTCGGCGGTTTAATGACGGTACCGTATATGGCTGTCAAAATGAAGCGTAACGGCATAGGCTGTGAACTTAACACCGATTATTTCCGTGATGGTGTAGGCTATCTTCAGGAAGCAGAAAACGAAGTTTCTATGCCTACATTATTTGACCTTTTAGATTAACATAACAAAACAGCGATGTGCTGCCTGACCTGATTAACAGTATTTTCAACACCAATGGATTTTTGGTTTATGTACTTCTAATCATCAAGGCAAGGATTTATTTAACCGTAATGGTGTTAGCGGTTGTACTCCCTTTTTCAGGTCGGCAGACATCGGTCACTTAAGGAGCATAAAACCTATGGAAAAAACAATAACAAGTTGCTTTGGAATAAATAAGCTGAATTTAGCAGATATAAAAAAAGAATTACAGTTGAATTATTCCGAAGAGGATAGAAAAGAATATATGCCCGGTACATCATTTACCATTGCTGAATATGACTATCTATTCCGACACATTCAGGAATACACACTTAATAATTATCTTGTTAAAATTCAGCAGTATTCAAAATGTCGCAATCCTTTTGAAACAATAATCAAATGGGCATTTGCTGATTGCAATTTGTATTTTTATGATATTACACAAGGCGGTGCAAATAATGACTTGTAAAGATTGTATTCATTGTGAAATATGTCCTAATAAGAGAAAACACCATATCGTTAAAAATGGTTTTCTTTTCTATTTTGAATGTGAAGATATTGAAAATATATGCTCAACATTTAAAGATAAATCCAAATACATAGAGTTGCCGTGTATTGCTATGATTGAACAACATCTTGTAGGTGGTAAATTCATAAATAGTAGTTTGCAAAACTGGAATGGAAAATATGCAGTTGCTTATTTTGATAAGAAAAAATCAAATATACTCTTGATTGATATTTGCGGAAAATATCCATACAACGCAGATGAAGCACAAAAAAGGATAAAGGAGTTGCAATGAAAACTAAATATTATGTAGCAAATATCAGTGGTGGCAAAGACAGTATGGCAATGCTTATTGTTTTGCTTGCAAATGGTTGTCCGATTGATGAAGTAATATTTTTTGATACTGGTTGGGAATTTGATTGCATTTATAAAAACATTGAGGTGGTACAGGCTATTTGCAGTGAACATAATATCAAATTCATTGTACTTAAACCTGACAAGCCTTTTGATTATATGATGTTTGATTATAAATTCAAAAAGCGAGCAAAACCACACGAAGAGCAAATCGGCAAAAGTTGGTGCGGTGGTTTGTGTAGGTGGGGTACATTTGAAAAGGTAAAGGCAATCAATAATCATTTCAAGCAACCTGAATATGAAGATAAAGAAGTTTATCACTACATAGGGCTTGCTTATGATGAACAAAAGCGAATAGCCAAAAATAAAGACCCACACAAACTATATCCGCTTAATATATTTCAGATAACCGAGCAAATGGCACTTGATATTTGCATTGAAAACGGCATTGACTTCAAAGAAAACGGTGTGTGCTTATATGACATACTTGATAGGGTCAGTTGCTGGTGTTGCAGTAATAAAAACCTTAAAGAATTAAGAAATTATTATTTGCATCTGCCTGAATATTGGCAAAGACTGAAAGATTACCAGAGCAGAACAGACCGACCATTCAGACGAGATGGTAAGACAATATATGACCTTGAAGAAAGATTTGCAAACGAGGTATGTAACAAATGAAAATCGGCTTAATAGATGTTGACGGCCATAACTTCCCGAATTTATCTTTGATGAAAATATCAGCATACCACAAAGCTAAAGGTGATGAAGTAAGCTGGTGTATTCCTCTTTTAGAATATGACATTGTTTATCAATGCAAAGTATTCAGTGATACATATTCAAATGATATTTCCTTTTTACCACAAGCAGACACGGTAATAAAGGGCGGTACAGGCTACGCAATCGAAGTTGTTGATGGTAAAGAAATCTATCACAAAGAATTAGATAAGCCATTGCCTGATGAAATTGAACACCAGTATCCTGATTACAGTTTATACCCTGAATATACAAAAGATACAGCCTATGGATTTATGACAAGAGGTTGTTGCAATAATTGTAGTTTTTGCATTGTAAGCAAAAAAGAAGGTATGTGCAGTCAAAAGGTTGCTGACCTTTCGGAATTTTGGAACGGTCAAAAGCATATAAAACTTCTTGACCCTAACATACTTGCTTGTAAGGAACGCAAAGAATTATTACAACAGCTTATAGACAGCAAAGTGAAAGTTGATTTTACACAAGGCTTGGATGCACGCTTTATAACTGATGAAATTGCAGAATTGATTTGTCAATGCAAACTTGAAATGGTGCATTTTGCTTTTGATTTTATGAAGAATGAAAAGCAGATTGTCAAAGGTCTAAAAATATTTAAAGAACATTTCAAAAAAAGTGATAGATTGCTGACAGTCTATATTCTGACAAATTTTGATACTACGCACAAAGAAGATTGGTACAGAACAAAAAAGGTGATTGAATTAGGCTATCAGCCAGATATTAGAATATATCAAAAACCGACTGCACCGCAATTCCTTAGGGATTTGCAGAGATGGAGCAATAACCGACAGTTATATCATTCAACCTCATTTGAAGATTATGTGCCGAGAAAAGACGGCAAAACCTGTGGCGAATTATACGCTGATATTCTGAAAGGATGATAAAAATGTTTGTATATGCAATTCGTAATCGAAAAACAAAAAAACTGGTAACAGGTACAAACTTCAATTATAGTCCGCATCGGCAGATATACAAGTCAGGTACTCGAATACCTCTGCTTTTCACAAAATTTCAAAAAGATTTAGGTTGTATTGAAATCGAAATGAGAAACAGAATGATGTCTAAAGGTAATTTTGAGATTGTAAAATTAAAACTTTCTTTTGAAGAAGTGATTGAATAAGAAAGGAGCATAAAACCTATGGAATTAAAAGAAGCAATAGCAATACAACAACATCTTATTCATTCTTATGTAATGGGGCAAAAATTGAAATTAGGGAATATAAGTGGTTTTGCTAACACTGAATTTCAAAAGAATATTGAGAGTTGCAAAATAGCAATATCGTTAATGGAAAATGCTATGAACTCACAGAAAGATATATTAGATAAAACAGAGTTTTCTAATAAGATGGTGTCTGCGGTTGTTGACAATCGACTGTATAACAAAGCATTAAGAGAAGCCGAAGAGTCAGAAAATGAAGTTGCTATAAAAACAATTAACGCAATGAAAGTAGTCGCCGATTTACATAAAATTTCATTTGGTGAATTTCGTCAAATGATTGTGGAGTTAGGTGCAATAACAAGTGAGGTAGAAGAATGAAAGAAGTATTTATGTGTCGCCCTTGTGCAGAAAAACTCAAGGCAGCAGGCGAAGCGATTATGTACGGCTCGGTAAAAGACAAGGGCATATGCGATGAATGTAAGCGCAGTAAATATCTTTATCGCTGTGAAAGGATAAACGAAGATGCAACAAATCACACTTGATTATTTCAAACCTCATTACAGCATCAATCAGCCTGTGCGATTGATTGAATTGTTTGCAGGTATAGGCAGTCAGGCGAAAGCCTTGCAGAAATTAGGTGTTGATTTTGAAAAGTGGATTATAAGTGAATGGGAAGTGAATGCCACCAAATCATATAAGGCAATCCAATGTGAAAATGATAACACTGATTACAGCAAGGGAATAAATCAAAAAGAATTGATTAACGCCCTTTTCAGTATAGGCATTTCCAATGACGGCAAAGAGCCTATGACTCTTCAGCAGATTGCCAGAAAGAATGAAAAGTGGCTGAGAGAAACATATAATGCCTACAAAGCTACGCATAATATATCAAATTTAATGCTGGCAGCAGGCAAGGACCTTAATATTGTTGATGTGGAAAAATACATATACATATTGACCTATTCATTCCCTTGTCAGGATTTGAGTATTGCAGGTAAGCAAGCCGGAATGAAAAAAGGAAGCAAAACAAGGTCTGGGCTTTTGTGGGAGGTTGAACGCCTGTTGAAAGAATGCGAAAATCTGCCGCAGGTGTTATTAATGGAAAATGTAACACAGGTGCATAACAAAAAGAATTTCGCTGATTTCAAAAAGTGGGTTGAATGCTTGGAGGATTTGGGCTACAGCAATTATTATGCTGACCTGAATGCTAAAGATTATGGTGTTCCGCAAAATAGAAATCGTACATTTATGATTTCTATTCTCGGCGATTATTATTATCAATTCCCTGAACCGTTCAAACTACAAAAGCGACTTAAAGATATTCTGGAAACTGATGTTGATGAAAAATATTATTTATCGTCAACAGTATTAAAAGGATTTGAAAAGCATAACGCAAGGCACCTTGCAAAGGGTACAGGATTTCTGTGGAAACCGAAAACAGAAAATGATATTGCTTGTTGTATCAGAAGCAATTCTGCTCTTGCTCCGACTGATAACACAATAATTGATGAAGTTATCGGAAGCACTCAAAAAAATGCTTATCGTGGTTCTCTGAATGGAACTTGCTCAGCATTAACAACTGCTATGAGTGAAATTGGTAGCAATATTCCTATGATTAAGCAAGTAGCTCAATTATATCCTAACTCAGGCAATCCGCAAAATGGGCGTGTGTTCAGCAGTGATGGTATTAGTTGTAGCCTTAAAACTCCGCAAGGCGGTAACTCACAGCCTATGATTATTGAACCTGTATGTATAAATTCTAAAGATGAAACGGGAAAGCAGCCGAGTTTATCAGACAGAATTTATGAGAGTGATGCAATATCAACAGCCATAACTACAAGCCAGTTTTTTATGCCAAATTATTTACTTGATGATTTCAAAGTTAGAAAACTGACCCCTAAAGAATGCTTAAGGCTTATGACATTTGATGATGCTGATTATGAAAAACTAAAGGCAGCAGGTATAAGCGACTCAGCCATATACAAAGAAGCCGGGAATAGCATCGTGGTTAATGTTATGGTATTTATCTTTGCTATGCTGTTTGATATTAAGGTAAATTTTTATGAAGTATAGCGAATATCGGCATTATCAAAAAGTATCATATTTCTTTGAACAGTTTGTCAATGCTGAGCCACAAGCACGATGTTCAGACGGTTTCTTAAATAAACCTGCTATACAGGAAGCCGCTGAACTTCTTATTGAGCGTGGTTATTTTAGAGATAAAATGGCAATGAAAAAACAGGCATTACAACAGTTTTCAATTATTCTTCCTGAATGGGTATTTAATCAAATCAAGGAAAGGAAATAAATATGGCAAAAAAACAATATACAGCAACTACCGATTATGAGAAAAAGCTCAAAAAGGTAATGCAGAGATTTGGAGTTGAAGAATTCGACTTCGATTATTCAAGAAAATTAGCCTTTGTAGAATTCTTTTATAAAGGTCAGGCGTACAGATTTGAACAAAGCATTGAAAATGCAAAAAAACACGGTGTTAATCTTTGTTATGGAAGTGACTGCTTTGCTCAAATTGTTTTATCGCTTGAAGATTTAGCCAGAATGAACGAGCGTGGTATATATGATTTATCAACTTGGCTGACAGGCTTAAAGCAACTTCCGTCAGCCCCGGCAATACCAAATGAATTTTTAATATTGCAGTTTAATGCAATTCCAACGATGGAAGAATTAAAAACAAGGTATCACAAGCTGGCTAAAGAAACGCATCCCGATACAGGCGGTAATTCTGAGCAGTTCAATATTATCAATGAAGCATATAAAAAATGCTGTGAATATCTGGAGGTGTAAAATTATGTCAGTACAAGATACCTTGAATAGCATTGAAAAACAAGTCAATGAAGATGGCTTTAATGGAACATTGCACATATCTTGCGAAGATTATGGAGTAATCAAAAAAGCCCTTGAATTGCAGATACCGAAAAAGTCTATTGAAAAAGATATTGGCAAATTGAAAATTCCAGATACAGCATTTTGTCCTATCTGTGATAATCCTGTTATAAAGGATGAAGCCGACAATTATGAACAAGCATATTGTTGTTATTGCGGACAAGCGATTGATTGGAGTGATAGCGAATGATTACTAAAATCTCAACCAGTGCAGATAGTGACGGCTACAAAATTACTGTTACATCTAAAGATATATGGGTGATTGAAAAAATCAAATCAATGGTAGTTAAATTCAGCGATGCTATACAGACAAAAGGCGAAAAAATTGCAAAGAAAGGTAGTTATGAATAATGAGTAAATATGAAGTAAAAGATGTTGTATGCGATTATGGCTTATATGAGGATGGCGAGTTAAAGCTCATTCTTAATTCACGGCAAAATGCTCTGACAATAAAAAGAATTTTGGAAGTTGACGAGAGTGTTCCAAATCAGGCAACTGTATGCAATATGGTTGAAGTGCCGACCGCTGAATTTGCCGAGTGCATTGGTAATATATCCAATTCGATTATTGCTTGTCTTAAAGAAATAGATAAAGACACTTTGATAAAATATATTACTGATGAAATCATAAAAATTCAAACAACTGAAATTGTCTGTAGGTCGGAGGGCTTAAAATGAATATTCGCATCCGCAAAAAGCAAATAAAAAGAAAACTGGCAGCAGGCTATCCCATTTCACACGATGAACTGAAATTTGGGATAAAACATAAAATGACAGACGATATATTCCACGACCATTTTATTTTGTTTGGCTTTTATGCAACTGAAGCAAGCATCCAAGCAACGCAAATTATAAAGAGAATGGGAAACATTGCATTGTTAATAGGTCAAAGTGCTTCAAATGTTGTTTCACAATTAAAAAAGAATATTCCACCTGATTTGTCGGAGGTATTAAATAATGGTGATTAAGGTAATTACATATATTGTTATGGCTGTTTCAATGGTTGGAACTATTGCGAACAGTTGCAAAAAGCGTTGGTGTTTTTATATATGGCTTTGCACAAATGCTTTTTGGTGTGTTTATAATTTTAGCATCGGACAAACTGCACAGGGTTTGTTATATACATTTCATTTTTCAATGGCGATACTCGGCATTTATCAGTGGAAGCATAATAAAACCGATACTGAAAATATAAAATCCTTGCGTGCAGAAAACAGAAAATTGCAAAGGCGTATAAATGAGCAGAACGATATAAAAAACGAATGGCAATGCCGTTATTTTGAACTTGAAGCAGAATGGCAAGAAAAATATGATGATGAAGTCAAACATTATGAATATCAGATTAACCGACTTCAGGCTGAAAATGAAGCATTGAAAAAAGGCGGTGGTGACTGTGGCTGATGAATTTACATTGTCAAGGGATATGTATAGAAAAATAAAGCAGAGTGATCGCCGACATCTTGATAAATTCATCAATGATGTGTTTTCAAGGGGCGTTATGCAGGGCTTTAATTCCGCACAGGAAAAACGAAACATTCCATTTGACCGTAAAGAATTATCAATAATTCTGCTTGATGAAATAAAAGGTATTTCAGTTGACAAGGCTGAGGAAATTATAAATGTACTTGCTGATAAATATGAATTAAGGCAGCAGGCAGAACAGTAAAATTATGGGGGGATTATTCAATGAAATCAATTAAACAGCAATTAGCAGATTATCTTGAACTTGTTGAAAGCAATGACAGAGAGATTGCAAGGTATGAGGCGTTAGAAGCGAATAATACCGCTGATGAAGTTCTTGCTGTTGTTAAAGAAAATATTATCAAAAACACAAACGATGAAATCGAACAGAAAAAGCAGATTGAAAAGGCGATTGCATCTATTCCCTCAACTGCACAAAAACAGTTAATGACATATCGTTATATTGATAAGTTGACTTGGCGAGTTATAACAAAAATATTGTTTTGTTCACAGTCTGACTATAACAACAACCCTGATAAATATAAGCGCAAAACTTTCAGGCTACATACCCGGGCAATTGAATATCTTGAAAGAACAAGGTCTATGCAATAAGCATAGGCTTTTTCTTGTGTTCAGGAGGGGGGAGCAAATGACACCAAATGACACCAAGTGACACTTACATTAAATTTAATTATTTATTATTATTCTTTCAAAAAGAAGTGATTGAAATATGGTTTATCAGTATAAAGGCTCTATGTCAGTTGATTTCAAGAATGTAAAAGAAATCAATAATAAACTTCATAAGATAGATAAAGCCAGTCAAAAGGCACTTGACAGTGCAATAAGAGATACTGTAAGCCGTGCACCTGCACAGGTAACAAAGGCTGTGACTAATAAGTACAACATCAAGAAGTCAGAAGTAACGGCAGCAGGTAAGCAGGCTAAGTCAAGTCAGAAATCAATCGGTACTATCAAAGTACAGGGGCAAACCTTACATAATGTAGCCTTGGTGTATAAAGGCCGTAGGCTTACACCCACACACTTTGGAATGAAGCCTAAGACCTTACCTGCGAATAAGCGTAAGTATAAGTTAACTATTGAAGTATTCAAAGGACAACGAAAGCCTTTGAAAGGTCCAAGCAATCGCCCTGTGTTCCTTGGCTCTAACAAAGGTGGTAGTTATATTCCATTCCAAAGAAAAGGAAGCACAGCCCATCCTATCAAGTCTATAAAGGCTATGGGTATACCTCAGATGATTGACAATAAAGAGGTAAGACAAGAGATTAACGAGAATATCGGTGAACTTATGATAAAACGATATGAACATCAAGCTAATAGAGCAATTGACCGTGCTGTTAAATAATCTGTAGGTACTGGGAAATGAAAAAATCGTCTGTGGTTTTGGCGAGCCCAGAAATCAACAATTTTTTGTAAAACTTTTTTTGGGCATTTCGTTTCGTCAAAGGAGTATTGACAATGGCAAATGCAAAGTTCAACAGCATTGTTGGAACAACCGTTGTTGCAAAGTTGCTTGGACTCTCAACAAGAAGAATTCAACAGCTGGCAGCAGATGGCATATTATCAGTTAACAAAGAAAATAAAAATTTAAAATTTGATTTATATAAAACAATTCCCGAATATCTTAATTATTTGGAAGAGGAAGCAAAGAAAAATTCTGTTGAAGCCGACATTGCAAATCAGGAAAAGCGAAAGGCAAAAGCTGAAGCGGATTTGAAAACGCATAAAGCTAAGATGGCGAAATTGGAACTTGCAGAAATGGAAGGCGAAATGCACAGAAGTTGCGATGTTGAAGAAATGACATCACAGCTTGTTTATGCGGTGAAAAACAGGTTAACTTCTTTGCCCGGAAAATTAGCAATTGACCTATCACGAGTTGAAGAACCTGCCGAGATTTCGGCAAGAATTCAAAGTGAAGTTTATGAAATTCTTGAAGATTTATCAAATTACGAATATAAGCCGCAAGAATATGAAAAAAAGGTAAGGGAGCGTGCTGGGTGGAAAGAGTTGAAAACAGATGAAGATGCAAACACAAGTGCAAAATGACAATATCTATACTCCACCCACAGAAAAGCAAATAACAGCATTAAATAAATCCTTAAAAAATGTTTTAGATGGATTTAAGCCCCCTGAAAATCTGACTGTTTCACAATGGGCAGATAAATACAGATACCTTTCTGCTGAAAGTTCAGCAGAAGTCGGACCGTGGCGGACTGAAAGAACACCATATTTGCAAAAACCTATGGACTCTTTCAATGACCCGAAGGTTAAAAGCATTGCCATAATGGCATCATCACAGTTAGGAAAATCAGAATTCTTGCTGAATGTAATTGGTTATATTATCGACCAAATGCCTGCAAGTATTTTGTTTATACAGCCTACAATTCCCGATGCTCAAAAGTTCAGTAGGCAGCGTATCAATCCAATGATTAGAGATACACCTAAACTTGCATCGAAAATGGAAGTTGAAGTTGAAAAGAAAACTTCAAAAAAATCAAAATCAACAAATACTGTTCTTCAAAAAACATTTCCCGGCGGTATTCTTACGATGGCTGGCTCAAATGCTCCATCTGCACTTGCTTCTATTCCGTCAAGATATGTTATAGGTGATGAGGTTGACCGTTGGGCGTTGTCAGCAGGTAAAGAAGGTAATCCGTGGCAGATTGCAACTGCTCGACAGGTAACATTCTACAATGCAAAGGCAATCAGGGTTTCATCACCTACTATAAAAGGTGCAAGTGAAATCGAAGATGCTTATTATCTTGGCACACAGGAAGTATGGTGTCACTGTTGCCCGGCTTGTAATACATATAGTCAAATTGTTCTTGCAAATATTCATTTTGATTATGATGAAACAACAGCTAAAGACGGCAAAAGCACTTACTTAATTAAAAATGTTTATTGGTGTTGCCCTGAATGCGGTGCTGTTTTTACACAAAATGAAATGCGATTTGCTAAGCAAATGTGGATTGAACACAACCCTGATGCCTATAAAAGCGGTCGCCGTTCATTTCGTATTAACTCTTTTGCTTCGCCTTGGCTTCCTTGGAGCAATATATGCTTGCAGTTTTTGGAAGCAAAAGATGACCCCGAAAAGTTAAAGGCGTTTATCAACACCGTTTTAGGTGAAAGTTTTGAAGATAGAGAAAAAATAGAGGACCCGGAAATTATTTATAATCGCCGGGAAACCTATGAAGCCCAGTTACCTGATGGTGTATTAGTTCTGACTTGTGGAGTAGATACACAGGACAACCGACTTGAATATGAAATTGTAGGATATGGCCGTTATGGTGAAAGTTGGGGTATTGAAAAAGGTTTTATTATGGGTAAGCCTGAGAGCGACTCAAAGGTCTGGGATGTTCTCGACTCCATAATTGATAAATTATATAAATACAAAAACGGCAAAGCCCTGAAGATTTCAATAACTTTTATTGATAGTGGCGGTCATTATACGCAAGAAGTATATGAATACTGCTATAAACGAAAATATAAGAATGTCTTTGCAATTAAGGGTAAAGGCGGTGCTGATATTCCATATACACAGCCACCGTCAAAAATTCCGATAGGAAAAACAAAGAATTCAAAGAAATTTATATATCTATATAACATTGGTGTTGACTCTGGTAAACAGCAGATAATGGATAGACTGAAAGTTCAGGAAGCAGGTCCGAAATACTGCCATTATCCACGCAATGAAGAATGTGGATATGACATTAACTATTTTAATGGATTATTGAGTGAAGCATATGTTTTGAAAACAGATAAAAACGGTCATAAAAAATGGACTTGGGAAAAGCTCGGAAGTACACGCAATGAAGCCTTGGACTGCCGAAATTATGCAAATGCTGCTTTTACGCTTCTGCATCCTGATTTTGACAAAATTGAAGCATATCTAAAAGGTTCAAACAAACCTAAAAATCAAAAGGCAGCACGGTCAAGAAGAAAAACAAATAAGTTAATTGATGAGTGGTAATTATGACAGTTGAAAATGCAAAAGAACAGTTGGTAACAGTAAATAAGCGCTTGAAACTTTATTATAAGCGTGAAGAAGAAATGCTTAATGGTGGAGTTCAAAGTTACGGAATAGGCACACGAAATGCCACAAGATATAACACTGATTTATCAGCGGTGAAATCTGAAATTGAAAAACTTGAAAAAAGGAAATCAGAACTTGAAGCTGTTATTTCAGGAAGTAAAAAACGCAAAGCAATAGGCATTGTTCCTATGGATTGGTAGGTGGAATTTTGAAAAACAATAAAATTATTATTGGGCAATTACCACCTACACAGGTGAAAAACTCAGGATATTCCGAAGCAGGTGCAAGCCTTGTTAAAAGGTCTTTGCGTAGTTTTAGGGGCATTTCAGGACCTCCGAATGAAGATATTGATTGGAATAATCAAACCTTGCGTGAGCGTTCAAGACTTTTATGTATGAGTTCGCCGATTGCCGCTTCTGCAATAAAAACGAACAGAACGAATGTTATAGGGCAAGGTCTTAGGTTAAAAACGCAAATCAGTAAAGAAATCTTAGGCATATCCCCTGAAACAGCCCTTGAATGGCAACAGCATACCGAAGCGGAATTTGAATTATGGGCATCAGATAAACACGCCTGCGATGCAACAGGGGTTAATGATTTTTATTCATTGCAACAGCTTGCTTTGATGTCTTGGTTGCAGTCAGGTGATGCGTTTTGCGTATTCCAAATGAAGAAACCTACATTGCTAACGCCATATAGTACACGCTTACATTTGATTGAAGCAGACAGAATTTCAACGCCTAACAGTGTTAGTTCTTATAGTGTTCCGAATTTTACTGATGGCTTGAATTCAAACGGCAATCAAATTTATGACGGTGTGGAAATTGACAAAAGCGGTTCAATTGTTGCTTATCACATTTGTAACAGGCACAGATCCACGGCAACTTATATCAGTACAAGCGAATGGGTAAGGGTTGAAGCATACGGAGCAAAAACAGGTACTCCGAATATTTTGCATATTATGGAGTCGGAAAGACCGGGACAATACAGAGGTGTTCCGTATTTAGCCCCTGTAATTGAAGCATTATTGCAGATTACACGCTATACCGAAAGTGAATTAACGGCGGCAGTTATTCAATCATTTTTCACAGCATTTGTTAAAACCGCAAATCCTGAAGAAGGTATGCCATTTAACGAAGCAATGGGATATGGCGAACAGGCTGTTGACCGAACCGATGATGAATATGCACTGGGACCTGCAACAATTAATATAATGCAACCCGGTGAAAGTATTGAATTTGCAAATCCAACACGCCCTACTTCAAATTTTGACAGTTTTACGAAAGCGATGATTAGACAAGTCGGTTCAGCTTTAGAAATTCCAAATGAATTGTTAATTAAGGAATTCAGCAGTAGCTATTCTGCTTCAAGAGGTGCGTTATTGGAAGCGTGGAAAGCCTTTAGAATGCGTAGGGATTGGTTTGTGAGTGATTTCTGCCAACCTGTATATAATAAATGGCTTGATGAAGCAGTAGCAATCGGAAGAATTAACGCACCCGGGTATTTTAATAACCCACTTATCCGTAAGGCTTGGCAAGGTGCTATCTGGCAGGGACCTGCACCGGGTATGCTTGACCCGACAAAGGAAATTGAAGCCGAGGAAAAAGCAATTGCAAATGGATTTTCGACACACCAACAGTCAGCTGTTAAATTAAATGGCGGCGATTGGAATAAAAATGTTCAGCAAATTGCTGAAGAGAAAAACAGAATGAAAGAATTAAGACTTTCGGAAAGTGAGGATTAAATATGCCGTTTTATAATTTCAAAAATATTACTGAAACTTCAGCAGACATTGAGGTTTACGGTGAAATTGTTGAAAAAAGGCCTACAAATTGGTGGGGTGATGCTGTTGAAGGTATGTTTTTTGTTTCGTCTGAATTTAATGAGCAGATTGCAAAATTACAGGGCGTTTCAAATATTACACTGAAAATTAACAGTCCCGGCGGTGATTTATTTGTCGGTGTAGGTGTTTACAACAAATTAAAGTCGCTGAATGCCAATATTACCGTTATTGTAGAGGGCTTAGCCGCTTCGGCAGCAGGTCTTATCGCTTGTGCTGGTGATACTGTAAAGTTAGGTACAGGTGCTGTAATTATGGCACATCAGGCTTCTACCTTTGTTCCTGATTGGTATGTCAATGAAACTGACATTGAAGAATATAAAAGGCATTTGGAAGCCTGCAACAAGGCTGTTGCTGAAATTATTTCAGAAAAAACAGGCAAAAGCGTTGATGAAATTATGCCGTTATTGAAAGAAGAAATATGGTTGTCAGGTCAGGATGCCATAGACTTCGGTTTTGCAGATGAAATGCTTAATTCAACAGCAGTTTCAGGTGTTTCACCAGCAATTGACCCCGTTAATAATTCAATCTATTCAAACGGACAGGTTTTTGCAATTAAAAATTATGTAGAAAATGCAAAAAAGCATATGCCTACTATGCTAACCAATAATGTTAAATCGCCTGAAAAGGTCGATAAAACAATAAAAAATAAGGAGGATAAACCTATGCCAACACCAACATTAAACCTTGAAACCTTAAGACAGCAGTATCCACAGCTTGTAAAAGAAATTGAGGATAATGCAGTAAAGAATGCACTTCAGGCTGACAGAAAGCGACAGCAGGAAATTGACGAAATTGCACCGATGATTTCGGATAAATCACTCGTCAATGAAGCCAAGTATGGCGAAAATGCTACTACAGCACAGCAGTTGTTATATGATTTTGCAAAAAATCAGAAAGACAAAGGTGCTGACTTCTTCGCCAATGTTGAAACTGACTATCAGAATTCCGGCGCAGAAAAGGTTGAGGGTACACCTAATGCAGAAAAGTCAGATGATGAAAAAATAGCTGACGAAGTTAACAATGCAGTTGCATTGTTTAATAAAAATAAGGGGGTTCAGTAATGAACAGAGATTTAAGACAGGTTGTTGAGGAAAGAAAAGTTGACAACCTTATTGCAAACACATTTGACGTTGATGTTTTTTCAGTTGTAATAAGAAAAACAACGGCTGAAACATTTTTGCCGAAAGGCGCAGTGAAAATATTGAAGTGGGTGCAATAAAATATGCACGAAACGCTGATGGATGGCGTGATGCTTTCACTCTTGCGGATTTTATTATTGATAAAATCAAGCAGGCAGGCAATATAAAAGGTCACAATATTATTTATTCTAATGGAATAAAAAGCTATCCGTATAAAGAGCAAAATACCATTGTAGATTTTTACCCTTATTATTTTGCAGAAGTTGAATTCACTGTGGAAAAGACTTTTGCACTGACACCTAAACCATATGACAATTTCTTGTAGGAGGTAAAAAATGAATATGTATAAACACGGTCCGTACAGCAGTTACGGCAATGATGTTTTGACAGATGTTGATACATATGATGCAGGCTTAGTTTATATTGGTGTAGCACCGATTAACCTTGTAAAAGGTTATTCCAGCCAGAATGTAAACAGCCCGATTACCATTAAGAATATGCTTGAAGCTAAAAAAGTTTTAGGTTATTCATCAAACTGGGAATACTTCAGCCTTTGCGAAGCAATGAAAGCCCACTTTGGGAATGACAATGGTAATATCGGACCTGTTCATTTTATCAATGTACTTGACCCATCGGTGCATATCAAATCCGATGAAGTAACAGGAACTTTAACTTTTGAAAAAAGGCGTACAACAATAACTGATCCACTGATGATTGTTGACTCTTTCAATCTTGTAGGTAAAACCGAAGGCGTTGACTATTCCGTTAAATATGATATGGAACTTGAAGCACTTATTGTTGAAGATATTTCAACTGACGGAATTGAGAGCAACGGCTATCGCTATTCTCAGGTTGATTTAACAACTAACAAAATGGTATCAGCTGTTATCGGAAGCAATGACACTCAAACAGGTAAGGTTACAGGCATAAATGCCCTTAAACTGGTTTATGAAAACTGCAATGTAATACCGAAAA
This sequence comes from Eubacterium sp., assembly GCA_014465955.1. GTDB lineage: Bacteria > Bacillota > Clostridia > Oscillospirales > Acutalibacteraceae > Eubacterium_R. The sequence continues at coordinate 24,837 of JACTVT010000007.1, forward strand.
AGGTGCTTGCACCGGGTTACTCTCACCTGCCAACAGTGAAAGAAAAACTTGAAGCGGTATCACAGTCAATTAACGGCAGATTTGTCGCACAGACATATGTTGATATTCCGCTTGAAGATAAAGACGGACAGGCTATTGACACTGATGAAAAGGCTATCGCTTGGGTAAATGAAAACAATTACAACAATGTTTTTTCAAAGAATTTCTACCCGATGATTATTGACGGCGGTGAAAAATATCACCTTTCCACCAAATTCGCTGTTGCACAGATGATTGTTGACCTGAAGAATGACGGCATTCCTTATGAAACAGCCAGCAATAAGGCTATAAACGCAGATAAGCTGTATTTTGGTAAATCTGCAATTAACTCCGGGTTTGATATGGAAAACGCCAACAGTCTTAACAGTAAGGGAATTACAACTGCTGTTAAATGGGCAGGAAATTGGCGACTTTGGGGCGGTCACACGGCGGCGTATGACTTTGATAAGGAAAATGAACTTGGCAAAGAAATATTTGACACATCTGTGGCTATGCAGATATATCTTGTTGATGATTTTATTCTCGAATGCAGTACAGAAATTGACACACCAATGACGGTTTCACTTATGCAGTCTATTATCAATGAAGTACAAAACAAACTTGATAATCTTGTATCACTTGGCGCACTTCAGGGCAATCCGAAATTTGTTGCTGATGATATTTCATCAAATGAAATCAAAGCAGGCAGTTATCATTTTGAACTGGATAACACGCCTACATCGCAGTTGAAAGATGTAACAATTAAGGTTGTATACACTGACAAGGGATATTCTGCATTGTTAGGAGGTACAGACAATGAAGAAAAATAAAAATGTTGCTGTGTTAGCTGACACGCATTACATTGACAAAAAAATTGTAGGTGAAAATGTAAGCGTAACTTTGCCAGCGATTGAATGGCTTACACAGCAGATTAAAGGTGCCGGTAATATTGATGTTCCGCTTGTGGGTTTAACAGATGCTTTAGATGCAAATGTTACAACAGACGGAACAAGCCCAGATACAGTAAATTACATTAAGCCCGGTGTAAGAAGCCACGAATTCAGATGGGTTAAAACTGTTGTCAGACCTAACGGCGTAACTGAAAATGTAGGCTGTAAAGCATTTCTTAAAATGGCATCAAAAAACATTCCTGAAAACGCTGTTGAAGTTCAGGAAGCAACGGAAGGTTCTTATGATTATTCTGTACTTCGTTACAACTATTATGAAAACGGAAAGCAGATTTTCTTACTTGATAAGCTGACTGGCGATTGCATAATTGACGGCGTTAATTATGGTAACGAACTTAAAAAATTCTTATAAGGAGAACCGACAATGGAAAACAAAAAAATTGAATTGCATAATCCGATTATGGTTAACGGTCAAAAGGTAACAACGCTTGAATATAACACCGAAGAAATCACAGTTGAGCATTTTGCAAAGGCTGAAGGTCTTAAGGCTTCTTCACTTCAGAAACAGACAGGCTCAATGCTTGTTTCACCTGTTGCAGAAACCGACTATTCAATGCACCTGTATCTGGGATTTATGGCCATAATTGCAGTATCGGAACTCGGCGAAAATACAATTGATGTTTCCGACCTCAAACGAATTAAAGGTCACGATCTTAAAAGAGTTATGGAAATCGGCAGAAATTTTATGTTGAAGTCGGAGGAGGATATGACCGAAGAGGAAGATATACCCGACTCGACTCAAAACACATCCGAGAGAGAATAAGGGAATATTCAAGAGTATTCAAAGTTTCGCCATTTGAACTTGAAAAAATGAAATTAAAGAGATTTCTTATTGAATATGCTGAAGCCGCCGCACAGATTGCAAGAGAGGAACAGCGCAGAGAAGAAAAAATGGCGAAGTTAAACTTAAATCGTAAACATATGCGAAAGTATCATTAAAAGGAGGGGTTAATATGAACACACAAAAAACAATGCAGGCCATTGTGCAGGTATGTGGTTCTATTGACCCCTCACTTGGCAAAATGGTATCTGATACCGAGTCAAAACTCGGTAAAATTAACACCAAAGCACTGGCCGCAGGTGCTGCCGCTGGCGCTATCGCTGTTGGTGTTGGTAAAGCTGTTATTGAAGCAAGTAAATATCTTGTAGATTTAGGTAGCGAATTTGATAATGCGTATGATGCTATCAGAATTGGAACAGGTGCAACAGGTGAAGCCTTACAAGGGTTAGAGGATGATTTTAAGTCTGTTTATAGCAGTGTTCCAAGCACTATGGAAGATGCAAGCACAGCCATTGCAGATTATAATACACGGCTTGGGCTTACAGGTCCTGAATTGCAGAATATATCAAAACAGGCAATACAAGTTGCTGATATGCTTGACGAAGATTTAGGCACTGTAATTGAAGATAGTTCAAAAGCATTTCAAATTTGGAATATCAGTGCAGATGATATGGGCGGTGCTATGGATTATGTTTTCAAAGCATCGCAATCTACAGGTACAGGTTTTAATGACCTTATGGCTGATGTTCAGCGGTTTGCACCACAATTACAAGAGTTAGGATATGGTTTTAAAAATTCGGTTGCACTGATAGGTTCTTTAGATAAAGCAGGTGTTAATACAACTGAAGTTTTATCAGCAATGAAAAAGAGCGTAAGCTCATTTGCAAAAGAGGGCTTAAGTGCAGAAGAAGGCTTACAAAAATATACAGATAAAATCAAAAATGCAAAAGATATGACAGAAGCCACATCTATAGCTTCCGAAGTCTTTGGTACAAAAGCCGCTTCAACTATGGCATCTGCCATAAGGGATGGCAGTATTGATGTTGCGAACTTTGCAGAAGAACTTGCGAATAGCAATGAAACAATTGGTACAGCCGCAGAAGATACATATGATTTTGCAGAGCGTTTGCAAATGTTTAAGCAAAAGGCTGAAGTTGCACTTGAACCTTTAGCATCTACAATGTTTGATGCGTTAAATGATATTATGCCTATTTTGGGCGATAGTTTAACACAGTTTATGCCGTCAATATCTGAAATTGTAAATCAGATTATACCGATAATAAATGAAATATTACCACAGTTATGTGATTTAATCGGTGATATTTTACCTGTAGGCTCGGAAATCTTAACAGCAATTCTACCGATATTGATTGACTTATTAGGAATGATAATGCCAGTGCTGTTACAGTTAATTCAGTTGTGTTTACCTGTAATTACTCAGTTACTTCAAGCAATTATGCCAATTATCACAGAATTGGTTAATGGACCTTTAGGTGCGTTGTTTACGGCTCTTATGGGTCTGATGTCAGAAGCAGCCGGACCTCTTGGCACCGTTATTTCATTCTTAGCATCTATGTTTACTGAAAGATTAAGCGGTGCATTGCAGGCAATTATGCCGATAGTTACAGCCGTTCTTAATATCTTTACAAACCTTATCAACTTTATTACCAACATATTTACAGGTAATTGGTCGGCAGCTTGGCAGAATGTAGTTAATATATTCAAAAATATATTTGCTGGTGTTGCCGGAATAGTTAAATATCCTATAAATCAAATCATAAATGGAATTAACAGTTTTATTTCAGGTGTTAACAGCATTAAAGTTCCTGATTGGGTGCCGGGTGTAGGCGGTAAATCATTTTCGATTTCAAAAATACCGCTTCTTGCATCAGGTGGTTTCACGAACGGACCGTCTATTGCTGGTGAAATACCGGGACAGACTGAAGCAGTTATTTCATTCTTACCACAGTTCAGAAAAGAAAATATTGAATTGTGGCAGCAGGCAGGTCAAATGCTTGGTGTTATGCCACAACAGGAAACACAATTACAGTTGGCAGGTCAGCTTGCGACACTTGATGATTATTCACTTGCAGATGCGGGTGCAACAACAATTATTTATTATGATTTTTCAGGCTTTGAATATCATCCTGAATTTCATAATAACAGCAACAATAATGATAATGAAAAAACATTTATGCAAGAAGTTGAGGAAAACAAATTTGAATTTGCTGACTGGCTTATTGCTTGGTTTTCAACAATATTAGAGGATTAAAATGAGCAGAGTTATTGAATATTACGAATATACCACAAGACACGGTGATACATTCGATGAATTAGCTTTACAATTTTATAACGATGAAATGAAAGCACATTTAATAATTGATTTTAATCCTCAATATGCTGATTACATTATTTTAGATGCAAATATAAATTTGCGTATTCCCATTTATGAGGAAGAGCAAAATGCTGACACTTTACCCCCTTGGAAGAAAGGTGCTATAAATGCAACTGTTAGTTAATGATGTTGATATTCTGAATAATGTAAATCTGCTTGAAGCAGTCTATGAAGATTTTGCAACAGTTCAGCCAAATAGATTGTTTTTGAAGTTCAATGATGCTGAAAGCCTTTGGCAGAATTGGGAATTGAGCAATGAGGATAATATAAGAGTTGTAGAAAAGCAATGTGATACTAAAGCCCTTTACGCTCACAATTCAAATTTATCTCGGGGCTTTTGTAATATTCTTGCTAAGTCGATTCCTTGTATTGCAGTTAAGAAAGTTCAAAAAACTTATGAAAATGTTAAACTTTCAAAAATTGCAAAGGATGTTGCAAATGAAGTCGGTTTTACAATTGATATTCATTATATGACCGATCACCTCTATAAGTCTATTGTTGCTGACAATATTACACTTTTATCATTATTAAAGAAAATATGCTTATTAGAGGGCATAGCGATCGTTTTTTATAACAAGACGATAATTTTGTTTGATGAAAATAAAATTGAGAATATAGACTCTACAGGCAGTCTGGTAGTTGAAAATGACGATGTGTTCGCTGTTTCAAACAGTGAAAATAAATTATTCAATGAATGTGTTGTTAAAAACAATGACATAAACGGGAAATTCAAGATAAATGCAAAAAATAGCAACACTTTAATTTTTACTGAAGATACCCCGGCAACAGTCGGTGAAGCGAACAGATTTGCAAAAGGTATCTTACGCAATATAAACAAGACAACAAAAACTGGCAGTGTTACAACGGAATTAAAAACCGAATATGCCGCAGGTACTGTTGTTAATTTATGCAATAGCAAATTAAAATCTTATAACGGAAAAATCTTTATATATAAAGTCAGACACGATTTTGTGAATAACAAAACAAAAATATTTTTTAGATACATAATTGAGGATTACTAATGTCAAATAAAATTTTTAAGGGGAAAATCAGCACTATTGATTATGAAGAAAGACTTGCAAAAGTCAAAATAAGCGATAGTAATAGCGTAACTCCTTTTTTGAAAATTCCAAACCATATAGACATTGATAAATTAAAAAAAGAAACATCTGTTGCTTATATTTATTTTGATGATGGCACAGGTGCAATAATTTGTGAATTATGGGAGGGTTAAAATGTCAGTGCAGGCAAAATGGTACAATAAAACATTTGAGTGCAACTCAAAAACAATAAATCTGATTGACGGCTTAACAACTTCTTTTGAAATAAATGAGGAAACAACCACAGACAAAAACGGAAAAAGTCAAACTGTAAAAAAAGGGCTTAAACCTCAAGCAGTTTCTTTTACAATTAACCCGGTTTACGCAGCAGGCGTAAATCCAAGAAGCGAATTTGAAAGTTACCAATCTTTAATTGGAAAAACAGCACGCCTTTATGTTGGGGGTAAAGCATTCGGACCGTATTTGATGCTCCAAAGTGCATCTTTATCAGATAGCAAACTGACAAACACAGGTGCAATGCTCAGTTGTAAAATATCATTATCTTTTGAGCAGTCCACCAAACAGGCTGCTGATACAGATGCACGAAAATTAACGGCTTCAAAAAACAGCAAGGAAACAAAAAAAGCAACAAACAAAAAGGCAGCAACTGCAATAAAGAAAACAATAAAAGCAGGCGCACAGGTTAAAATTATAGGCAGTAAATATACTGATGATATTAAAGTAAAATCAACCGAGAAAAGCAAAAAATACACTATTAAAAGTATAAATGGTGCAATAGCAACACTTAGCAATGGAAAGAAAATAAACTCTTCTTTTCTTTCATTGTGTTAGGGGTGAATGAATATGTTGTCAAATGGCAATTCAAATGCGGAAATTACAGCAAGAAATTTAATAAAAACATACAGGGGTGAAGTTCCGTATGACCGAATAAGAGGTATTGACGGCTCATTTACCGATAAGCCTATTAGCAAAGTTATTGATAATATTGACAACGATGTAAGGGAAACCATCGAAGAATATGAACCAAGGGCAGATGTAATTGATGTTGCTGTTTCATTATCCAATGGAAAAATTGAAATTGAACTTGATATTGATATTGTTAAGGAGCGGGTAAACGAGTATGAGTAGTATTATTGAACATAATGCTGATGATTTATTTAATGTTTTTTTAGAAAATATTGAAAATGAAATCGGTGAGCCTTTATATCCCGGTGATGAACGAAGAATATTTGCTGAAGCCCTCATTGCAGTTCTTGTTTCATTTCTTGCTACTGCTGACGATAGGGTCAAACAGAGCCGTTTGCAGTACGCAAGGGGCGAGGTTTTGGACTCAATAGGCGAGATGTTTGGTGTTGACAGAAATGGCGGAAAAAAGGCAGTCACGGCGATTAAATTTAATGTTAGTTCACCTGTTTCAGTTGATATTTCAATTCCAGTAGGCACAACCGTTACTAATGATTATGAACATTATTTTGTTACAACAAAAAATGTTTCAATTCTCAGTGGTGATACCGAAGTAACCGTTGAAGCTGAAGCAAGTGAAGTCGGCATCAGTTATAACAATATCGGAGTCGGTGAAATTGATACATTAACAACATCTATTGCTTATATTGACAGCATTGAAAACACAATTATTACATCAGGCGGTACTGATGTTGAAAATGACGATGATTATAGGGATAGAATTCAATTATCAATGGACAGGTTCGCATCTGGTACAGAAAACTATTATAAATATATTGTTTTTTCTGCTGATAACAGCATTCAGGATATTTATATGAGTAATGAAGAATTTGACTATACCATAGATGGTATTACAAGTAATTCATACTACATAAGTGCTGAAAATGCTGTTATTGAAAATAATAATGTTAACTGTGTAATTAAAAGTGCAACAGGTACAACATACAATTACGTAGCGTCTGTTATAGGTGACAAAGTATTTTGCATTACCAAAAACAGCCTTTGGGGTGATAGTTATTCTGTTACTTTTAACAAGACCATTCCCGGTACTATCGTTATGTATTTATTATGCAAAGATGGTGTGCTTCCAAATCAAGCACTTGTTGAAAGTATTGAAAAGGTTTGCAATTCAAATTCTATCAGATGTTTTAATGATAAAATTATTGTCAGACCAGCAGTACCTTATGAATATAAAATTGATATTATGTGTTATATCAGTCCAAGTGATGATATAGAAAACATTAAAGCTGAAATAAAAAAATCTGTTGAAGATTATAAAAAGTGGCAAGGCAGCAAAATCGGAAGAAATATAAATAAAGATAAATTGCAAATGTATGTAATGCAGGCTGGAGCATATAAAGTGTCTATTAATTTACCTTCTCACAAGGTAATTAAAGATTATAATGTTGCCATCTGCACTGATGTAAACATTGGCATAACAATCGAAGAGGAAAGTTAATTATGCAAATATATGATGTTGATTTGATTAAACTTCTTCCTATATTTATGCGAAAAGATAAATTCAATATTTGTCTTTCAGCGTATTTGAGTTTGATAATTCAGAAGTATTCTAAAAATCTTAATAAACTTTCGATATGGCATTCTATTGATGAACTTAATGACGAAGAATGCGATATGCTCGCTTGGGAATTAAATCTTGATTATTACAGCAAGAAAGATACCTTACAAAGAAAAAGGTTTAATATCAAAACAGGCATTCAATTCAAAATGAATGCTTGTACAAAATCATCAATTGAAAAAGCATTATATGAGTATTCAGGATATAGCGGTGATATTTATGTAAATGAATGGTTTGATAATAACAGTAACTTCAACCATTATACAATTGAACTGCATAATCCGGGATTGTATAACGCCATTCAGATGATAAATGTAATTAAAGCAATAGGGCGAAAAAGTGCAATATTAGATAATATAACAGTTCATATAAGCCGTGATATGACTTGTTATATTGGTACACATATAATCAAATCATCAAAAAAAGTTATTGATATAAAATCTGAATTTACGGCTAATTGGTATACATACGAAGGTAAATACTTAACCGATGAAAATGGATATATATTATTGGAGGGATAAAATGCATTATCAAAATGAAAAATCAAGAAGTACAGATTTTATCTGTCAAACATTAACCTATAGCGGTGATGCTTTAATGGTTAAAGCTCTTGCAGGTGATGCAACGTTGAAATTTACAAAATTTAAAATTGGAAACGGTAAACAGCAGGCAGAAGCAACATTAAAAGATTTGACAGATTTGATAAATCCTTTAATGGAGGTATCAATAAAAAGCATAGAACGAAATCAAAATAATGTTGTGCTGAATAGTAATAATTATTTTAACAGTGATATTACTGAAGATATATATTGGAATGAACTCGGTGTATATGCTGAAGACCCCGATGACGGCGAAGTTTTATTTGCTGTATTAAATTATTCTGATTTAATTGAATATATCCCGGCAGTTACTAATGGAATATCAATTGAAAATGATTTTGCAGTTATGCTTCTTATTTCATCGGATGTTGAGGTTTCTGCTGTCATTAAAAGTATACAATATGTCACTAAAGATGAACTTGAAGAACATATGTATAATACAGATAATCCACATAACGTTACAGCAGAAGATGTGGGGCTTGAAAATGTCAAAAATGTATTATTCAGTGAAAACGAAGTTGATTTTGAAACAGGTCAAAAACTGATTAATTTTAATGTAAAAGATACATTGAAAAGCATAATTTCTGTATGCTGGAGTGCTGTTGATAGACTGATAAAGCATATAGACCCTAAGCAAACCAATCCGCATAAAACTACATATAAAGATATAAAAAGTGATAGCGGATGGCAAGAAATAGTGATTGATATAAGTTCAAAAAATTATTTTACTAATAAACCAATAACTTACGCTCCAATGCAATATAGAAAATTGAACGATGTTGTTTATTTAACAGGTGGTATATTTGTTGGTAGTTCGTATGATCATACATCAAGACGAGTAACAACTCTTCCGAAAGGGTTTAGACCTGATATGGGTTCAGGTACAATGATAATAACAGCATATACTACATTAGGTGATACTGCACAATTTCGATTGTACGCAAACGGCGAATTATATTTATATAAGTTAGACACTGGTATTAATGGCGCCGGTGGCGTAGGTTTTAATATTTCATTTTTAGGAAAATAAAGGAGGTTTTTTATAATGAGCGGATATCCAATAACTAATACACCTAAAATACCTAAAGAAAATTTAAGTAGTGCAGAAATGATATGTACAGAAAATGGCAGATTGTATAAAATGCCTTTAACAGAAATGGTTGAAAATTTGCGTTCTAATACAGAACACATTTCCACCTATGGAGTATGCCGAGATATAAACAGTCACAGTCCGACATTAAAGCGTGTTGGTGATGCCGTTGGTCTTGTTGCAAATGCAGGTGTAGGTTCTGAAACAGTGCGCAATGATTTTGATAACATTTATCCTTGGTGTGAAATGAGAAAATGCACCCTTGCAGATGACGGAACAGTTACATCATATTTCGGTGATGCTAATTATATTGAAGACGGTTCTATCGGTCAGGTTATGGTTGAGATACCGAAATATTATTATGCTCACTATTATGATGAACCCGAAGCACACGAATATTGGTATATATCCAAAGAGAAAATCAACAGCAGATATAGATTGCCGCAGCCGTTTATTGCTAAAGACGGCACGGAACTTGATAAGATTTATATCGGTGCTTATTTTGCTGAAAGCGAACCTAATAATCCACCTGAAGATTATAAAGCAACAAGTATTTCGGGTAATGTTTATTTTGGCGCTACTTTATCATTAAGTTCTGCTATTGCTAATGCGGAAAACAGAGGTGAGAACTGGCATAATATAGATATTTCAGAATGGTGTGATGTTATTCAGCCTTTATTCATTGTTGAATTTGCAACGCTTGATTCTCAATCCGTAATGTTTGGTGCACCTGATAGTTTTGATGGTGGCGCAGCATATTGCAGTGCTAATCTTTGCTGGGGAGATAAAACAGATACTGTTACCGAAATAATCGGCAATACTTTTTATTCTGATGATTGCAACACATTCGTTATAGGTCAGGAAATTGCAATCCAAACAGAAGCCGAATACGTGACTGGTGAAATTGATGATACGGAAAATGATTGTGCAATTCGTAATGTTACAGCAATCGAAGAAATCTTTGACAATGACGGTGTTACCTTATTGGGTAAAAAATTCACTTTTGATGGCACACCTATAAAAATTACGAACGAAAGTGATGTATATATTAATAGTTTCAGATGCGGTGCAACTTATAAAGTTAAAGCAAGTTCGGGTTCAACTGTAGGTCTTGAAGGTCAATGCGATATGGTTTACAGAGGACTTGAAAATATTTACGGTTGTTATAGATGCTGGGCAGCAGGATTATTATTGAATAATCAAGGTATGTATGCATCAAATGATATGTTGTTGTACGATAGTACACTTAACAGCAGTTATTCACTGTGCAGTCAGACAATGCCTGGAAATGGTTTTGTCAGTGAAATGAAAAATATTGATTTCCCTTGGCTTTATATGCCTACTGAAATTGAGGGCACATCGGAAAGTGATTATTGTGATTATATTGTTTCGGTAGTATCGGGAAACTTTAAAGGTGTGACAATTGGACATACCAGTGTTAGCGGAACAACAGGGTTTACAAGAACAGGTATTTTTGCTTTGTATTTTAATTTAGCATCAAATGGAAGTGTGGCAGTTTCACGTATAGCCTATAGGGCATATTCATAAAGGGGGTATCAGTTATGAAAGTACATAGTACAAAAAGACCGCAGCCGTTTAAAATTAATATAAGCGGTGATGAAGTAATCATCAAATTTGCAGAAAATATTACAACTTTGCAGTCTGATAATAAATCTCAAAACAGGGGCAGATTTGCAGCAGAAGAAGTTGCTGAAGAAGATACCACAATAATGTTTGAATATGATTGCTATACCCTTGTTACAAAAAGACGTGAGGGGCTTGAAGATGATATTTCGGCACATCTTGAACAGTGGCTTAATAAGGCTAAAAAAACCGAAATAGACAAGTTGAGTGCTGATATCAGAGCCAAGAGAGATATGCTCCTTGCCGAAACTGACAAGGAGTTTGCACTTGACCGTGTTAATCTTACCATTCCTGAAAAGGTAACTGCATCAACAATGCTGAATGTCATTAAAGATATATTTAGTGAATTAGGTGCAGTGTGCAACGGCGAAATGGCAAGATATAGACAAGCATTAAGGGATTTGCCGCAACAGGAGGGCTTCCCTTATGATGTGAAGTTCCCTGTTAAACCATAAGGAGCAGTAATATATATGAATTCAATAGTAGCTATTATAGGGGCTATTGCGGCCTTAATAACAGGCATAGGAACTATAATTGCTGTTCCTAAATCAATTATTAAAGCAAGAGATAAAAAGCGAGAAAAAGAACGCCTTGCAATGGAAAAAGACCAGAAACAAGATGCAGATATTCAAAGGCTCAAAGAAGAAAATTGCCTTATAGTTTTTGGATTATCTGCTTGTCTTGATGGCTTACAGCAGTTAGGCTGTAATCATACAGTTACAACTGCTAAAGATAAAATTGATAAATACATAAACCAAATGGCGCATAAATAGGAGGTAAAAATGCAGATTATTGATTTGAAATTATTGCTTATATTAACGGCAGTTCTGATTTTAATAACACAGGTGATTGTTGAGGTTATTAAAATGGCATTTGCAAAAAATTCGAATAAGTATAATGTAATAACAATTATTACAGCAATTGTCATAACGATTGTTTCGTTCATTGCAATTTGCTGTTACAAAGGCTTTTCACCGCCGTGGTATTACATATTTGTAGCAGTGATATATGGTGTATTCATAGGGTATGGTGCTATGGTTGGATATGACAAGTTAATAAAAAGAATTTTTGATACCATTAGAACAGCCAAAAATAATTATAATCAAAATATTTTTGAAAAAGTACAGGAGGATAAAACAGATGAAGTTTAAAAAGTTGATATGTTTAATGATGGCAATACTTATTGTTGTTACGGCAGCAGGTTGTAGCAATAATGTAACAGATGTTTCTAATACAGAAACAACCAGTGAGCAGACCACTCAGGGAGAGGTCAAGGAAAATTTGACAACTGATGCTACCGACACGAATGTCGGCAGCACAGAGTCTGTAACAATATCTGACGAAGTACAGCAACTTGCTGAAGATACAAAAGATGCTGTTGCTGACAAAGAAGATATTGCAACTGATGAAATTATTGAAGCAAATGAAGTTGACGAAGAAATCATTGAAAATGAAAGTCTGCTTGAAAATGATGCTTCAGTTGAACAAGAAAACATACCATATAATGGTACAGAAACAGGCAACGGATTAAATTTGCTTGGAAAATGTACAGGATTAACATACTTTTCACAGACCGACAGCCGTTGGGCAAATAAGCCTTATACAAGCACAGGTAATAAGTCACAGACGATGAAATCATCTGCTTGTGGACCTACTTCGGCGGCGATGATTGTTTCAAGTTCAAAGGGCGCTATTTTACCGACAACAATGGCACAACTTTTTGTTGATAATGGCTACCGAACAAGAGATAATGGAACAGCTTGGGCGTGCTGGCCTTTTGTGGCTGATTATTTTGATTTTAATGAATATTACACCACAACATCATTTGATACAATGGCAAAATATCTTAAGGCTGACAAAAATAAAGACGGCGTTGCTGATTATTTCATTGTTGTTTCTTGTGGCTCAGGCTTATTTACTTCTTCAGGACACTACATAGTTTTGGTTGCTGATAACTCTGGAACAATAACTGTGTATGACCCATATTTGTATAACGGAAAATTCAACACCGCAAGCAGACGAGCAGCAGGCGTTACAGTCAGTGGTAATTCAGTATTTGTAAGTGAAACAAGTTTCAAGAAATATGCAAATGCAAAGCAGTATTGGGTATTCTCAAATGATAACAAGGCACAGACGGCAAGCAATTCAAATACAAAGCCTGCCACTACTTCAACATTATATACAAGATATGTTGCAACACAGAGTAAAAGCCTTAATGTCAGAAGCGGACCGGGAACAAACTATAATGTTGTTACTTCCCTTAAAAAAGGCAGTAAAGTAACAGTAATTGCTACCAGTGGCAGTTGGTCGAAAATCGGCACTGACCGTTGGGTAAGTACTGCTTATCTTTCTGCTTCGCCTGTAACAAATAATAATGCTTCAACAACTAACTATACTACAAAAGTAGGCAGTTACTACAGGTTTAAATCTGCCGCCACACTCTATTCAAAAGGTAGTTTAAGTGGAACAAAGTATCAGTATCTGCCTAAAACACAAATTAAGGTTGTAAGCCATTATTCTGCCAATGTTGATTATATCTATGTAGTCAAGACCGGGCGTTATGCTTACTGCAAGACCTCAGCGTTTAAGTAATCATAAGATATAATTAAATAAAAAACAATAAACAGGTGGTTTACAAAATATAAACTACCTGTTTACAAATGAATATAAATATTAAAGGTCGCATCTTTCATCAGGTGCGACCTTTTTCTATCTATGTTTATCGTTTCTATGTTTGCTTTCTTCTTTCATTATCTGTTGTATTTTGTCAACAATAAGTCTTTCGCACCAGTCGGGGCATTTCCTTTTACCGCCTTCCCAGTTTTCAATATTTCGTTTAGGTATGCCTAGCATATCGGATAAGGCTTGTTGTGTTAAACCTGCTTGTGTTCTTGCTTCTTTAATATTCATAATTTACACCTCTATACAAATCCCTGTAGTTTCGTCAGTGTTAAACGAGTACATATATTTAACTTCTTTTGCAAGTATTTCATCCGAAATGTTTGCGGTTTCAAAATCGAAAGTTTCAAATATCGTTGTTATATCCTCACTATTATTATCATAAGAGTCAATTCTGATACTTCCTTGTATTGTTATGTTGCTTTTTAATTCGTATAATGTCAATGTTATTACCTCCAGTTCAAATAAGATTATTTTTGCTATGCGATGTTTTTTGCCCTTAAGACTGGACACATACTATAATTACCAAGTGGGAAAACAAATTCGCTGTTGTTTCGTTCTTCATTGTAAATTTTACATCTGAATTCTTTTTCGCCGTCACTTATAACAATTTGCTTTGCTGTTCGTTTTATAACTTTGAATATCCATACGCAATTATGATCGCAAGCTGAACGGCATTCATATTTTTCATTGACTTCAAATTTCATTATTATATCATCCTTTTTCTTGATTTTGTTAATGTATAATGTTATAATAATGTTGCAGGCTGAGGTAAGGCTCTCAGCACTGCAACCTTTCGGGGTTTTGAGCGATTTGGTTTTAGCGGACTAATCGCTCTTTTTTATTGTTTAATTTTACTATCTCTGATGATTGCCACAGCTTCTTTAACATCTGATGCTGTTGCTTCAACGAGTTTTGCGATTGTTTCAAGATACTGATTAAGTTCTGCACTTGTCATTTCATCCACAACCTCACTCCCTTTCTTAAAAGGTTTATCACCTTTGCCTTACAAGTATATTATATCACTCAATGAGTGATATGTCAACACTTTTTTTCAAGAATATATATTATTTTTAAGAAAAACTATAACAAATAATGTATACAACATTTATGTGCTAATTCTTCTGTGCCGATATCTGTCAGCAAGCCTTTTAATTCGGCTGTAGGCATTGAATAGCGCTGCGAAAGATAGCGCAGTGATGCTCCCAACTCGCCGTCAGGACCACCATATTGACTTATAATTAAACTTGCTGCGGCGGGATCGCAGTGTTTAATATTAATGGGATACTGAAGTTTTTTTATATAGTTAAACATAGAATTTCTCCTTTATTACAACTTTATATTTTATTTTATGATTTGGCAGGCAAAATGTTAAGAATGTACGTTTAATTTGCAAATGTGTGCGGAAAATGGTATATTAAAAGCGGTGATAATATGGCGGATAATTTAATCAGTGAAAGACTGCAAAAGCAGACGGCGTTTATTTTAAAGGCTGATGAGGAAAAGTTTATTGAGCGCAAAACGCTTGTGTCGAGCGGTGAGCGGTTTGAAAACGATGCCGAGCATGCGTGGCATATGGCACTTATGTGCGTGCTTTTGTCTGAATATGCAAATGAGCCGATTGATGTGCTTAAAACCGTAAAAATGATTTTAATTCACGATATTGTTGAGATTGAAAGCGGCGACACGTATGCTTATGATGAGGCAAGCAAGGCAACTCAGCACGAGCGTGAGTTAAAGGCGGCTGACAAACTCTATAATATGCTTCCTCAGGATCAGGCGAAAGAGTATTTCAATTTGTGGCTTGAATTCGAGGAGCAGAAAACAGCCGAGGCAAAATTTGCCCGTTCCATGGATAATGTTCAGCCGAATATGCTGAATAACGCTACAGACGGTGAGATGTGGAAACGCAACAAAATTAAACTTTCACAGGTTTTAAAGCGCAATGAGCCAACAAAATACGGCTCTGAAACACTGTGGAACTTTCAGTATAATCAATTAATCAGACCAAATGTTGATAAAGGGTATATCATTAATGATGTAAATTATGAGGAATAATTATGTTGAATCATACGTGGCAGGAAGTATACAACAGGGCAAAGGCTGTTGTTAATCCGAAAAAAATCAGCAATTATATTTGTTCGGGCGGTGTCGGCGCCGCCGTTGTTTCAAAAAGCGGAAATATTTATACAGGTGTTTGTATTGATACGGATTGTTCGCTTGGTATGTGCGCCGAACGCAATGCAATTTCAACCATGATTACGAATGGTGAATTTGAAATTAAAATGGTGGCAGCGGTCGATAAAAAAGGTAATGTTTTGCCGCCCTGCGGTGCGTGCAGAGAATTTATGATGCAGTTAAAGAATTCTGCGGATATTGAAGTTCTTGTTGATAATAAAGGTACAGTATTGAAATTAAAAGATTTAATGCCGTATTCTTATTCGTAAATTATACAGAGGGAAAGAGATGAATACAGATCGTTTTTTTGATTTGGCAGCGGAAAAATTAGAATTAGAAAAAGTAATTGAAAAACCTGTTCGTGTGACAGGCGGATTTATGCATCGAATGTTTAAGGTGGTTACTGAAAAAGGCGTGTATGTAGTTAAACTTTTAAATCCTAATATAATGAAACGCCCGACTGCCAGGGGTAATTATCAAATTGCTGACGATATTGAAGAAATTTTAAAGAAAAATAATATTCCTGCGGTTTATGCTTTGAAGTTTAACGACAGTAAAATGCAGGAAATTGATAATCAGTATTTTTATATTTTTGATTGGTATGACGGTAAGTCAGTCAATGATGATGAAATAACTGTTTTTCATTGTAATAAGATAGGCGAAGTGTTAGCAAAAATTCATAATATTGACCTGAAAAATGAAACTTTTGAACGAAATGAAATACATATTGACTGGCAGAAATACGTTGAACTTGCCAGAGATATGGATTCGCCCATTTATGATATAATCAAGGATAATGTAGATTTATTTAATGACAGTATGTCAAAAGGCAATGCGGCATTTAAGAAAATGCCTTCGGTTAAAGCAATTTGCCATAATGATATGGACAGTAAGAACGTATTGTGGCTTGGTGATGCTTTTAAACTGATAGATTTGGAATGTTTGGGGTATTCAAACCCATATCTTGAGTTGTTTGAACTTGCTTTGTGCTGGTCAGGTTACGAAAATTGTAATATAAATTTTGAGTTATTTAATGTCTTTTTTAAAGCGTATTTTGAAAATACAAATCTTGATACTAATATTGATTGGGAGATTATGTATTACGGCAATTGCGGAAGACTCGAATGGCTTGAATATAATATCAGGCGTGCATTGCTGATTGAATGTGATACTGCCGAAGAACAGCAACTCGGTATCAGCGAGGTTAAGGAAACGGTTGAGCATATCATTTATTATGATAAAATGAAAGACAGAATTTTAAAAAGTATCATTTTATAATTTATTTTGAGCACTATGTAATTTTGCATGGTGCTTTTTTGTGCTTTCCTTTATTTGAAAAATGGTATATAATGGAATAAAGAATATTTGGAGGGATAAATATGGTAAAAACAATTTTGTTTACTGCTTTGGGCATTTTGGCAGTGTTCATTGTGATAACATTAATCAGGGCGGTTTTCTTTAAAAGCGAGGCACCCGTCAGCGAGGAGTTTGCAGATGAAACCGTAAATTCCGACAGGGCACAGAAGAATCTTTCTGACGCTATTAAAATTAAAACGATTTCACACGCCGATGACAGTGAAACGGATTGGGGCGAATTTGAAAAATTCCACGAATTTCTTAAAACCTCCTATCCGCTTGTGCACAAAAATCTGAGTGTTGAAAAAGTGTCTGCGGCAAGCCTTTTGTATTTCTGGCAGGGCAGTGATGAAAGTCTTGACCCGATTGCATTTCTTGCACATCAGGATGTTGTGCCGATTTCAGAGGGCACGGAGGGCGATTGGGAGCACCCGCCGTTTGAGGGTTATAATGACGGTGAGTTCATCTGGGGCAGAGGTGCGCTTGATATGAAAAATCACCTCATCAGCCTTATGGAAAGTGTTGAGACTCTGCTTGAAGAGGGCTATCAGCCTGTAAGAAGTGTATATCTTTGCTTCGGTCATAATGAGGAAATCGTTGCAGGTTCAAATAACGGCGCTCACGAACTTTCCAAAAGACTTGAGGAAAAGGGTGTTCACCTTGACAGCGTTGTTGACGAGGGCGGCGCAATGCTGAATGCAAATGTTAAAGGAATTCTTGATGCGAATTTAACGGGCATCGGTGTTGCCGAAAAGGGATATGCCGATTTTAAGATTACTTATAAGGCAAGAGGCGGTCATTCATCTCAGCCGCCAAGGCACACGGCTATCGGTATTCTGTCTGAGAAAGTGCTCAATCTTGAAAAGCACCAGTTCAAGGCAAAATTACTGCCGTTTGTATATAATTTGTTCACTATGATTGGTAAAAGAACATCGTATATCGGCAGATTTGTGCTGTGCAATCTGTGGCTTTTAAAGCCGCTTCTGCTTAAAATAATGACTGAAATTCCGCCTGCCGCATCGCTTGTCAGAACAACAACTGCCGTTACAATGTCAAGCGGCTCACCTGCCGCAAATGTTCTGCCGCAGAATGCAAGCGTGACAGTTAATTTCAGAATTATGCCGGGTGAGAGTATTGAAGATGTCCGCCGCCATATTGAAAAATATATGGGCGGTGAAAATGTTGAAATTGAGTTTATAAAGGGCAAAGAGCCGAGCCTGATTTCACCTACAGACACAAGAGCATTTGAAACCTTAAGCCGTCTTTCAACTGCGATTGACAGTAAAAATATCGTTGCACCGTATCTTGTTATGGGTGGTACAGATGCATATAATTACGAAAATGTGTGCTCGAATATTTACAGATTTGCTCCGTTTACGGTCAGCACCTCTTTACTGCTTACAACGCATTCAACGAACGAAAGAATACCTGTTGACCAATTAACGCAGGGCATTACTTTTTTCAAGCGTTATATCAGAATTATGACGGCAGAGTAGGGGGACATTATGGATTTTAAAGAAGATAAATTTATGATAATCATTGCCCTTGTTATTGTTGCACTTGTTATTTCTCAGGCAGTTTTCTTTCTTGTAAGGGCAATGAAAAGGGCAAAGCAACTCGGAATTGAGAATTCAACGATTAAAAGCACAGTTGTATCATCGGGATTGTTTACAGTTGCGCCTGCAATCGGCATTGTTGCAACGGTTTTAACGCTTTCTGCAGGTCTTGGTTATGTTCTGCCGTGGATAAGGCTTACCGTTATCGGCAATATTTCCTATGAGGTTACGGCGGCAACAAATGCCATTGAGGCGTATGGACTGACGGGCGGTATTGCAAATCCGATTACCGACCCCGAGGTGTTTGGCACGGTTGCGTGGGTTATGACGCTTGGTTCAATTATGCCGCTTGTGTTAATTCCCATATTTCTTAAAAAGGTTCAGTCCAAAATCGGCAAAGCCGCATCAAAAAACAGTGCTTGGTCATCTGTTATGAGCGCCGCCGCATTCATCGGTCTGATTGCCGCTTTTGTGGCAAGGGCTATAGCAGGACAGGGCGAGAAAGAAATTACAGGCGACGGTGCAGGTCTGCTTTCGGTTTCGGCACTTATCTTTTCGGTTGTGCTGATGCTGATTCTGCAGAAATTGTCCACGCTACCGAAAATGAAGTGGCTTGAAAGTTTTGCAATGCCGCTTGCAATGATTGGCGCAATGGTGCTTGTTATGGTTATGGCGCAGGTGCTGCCGCAGGATATTGCATTCTTTGAATGGAGGGGTTAAAATGGATAATAATTATATAAATAAAACCCATACCTACGGCAAAATATGGACGGTGGCAACACTTTGCATTTTTGTGGCAATTCCTGCTTTGATTTGCTGGCATCTCGGTGTTTCACCTAAGTTCGGCATGATTGCAAAAGGTCTTTCAACTGTTGCGCTTGTTTTTTATCCTACCGCCGTTCTTGAAGTGCTTACCTATTCACCTCTGCTCGGCACGGGAGGAACTTATCTCGGTTTTGTAACGGGCAATATTACAAATCTTAAACTGCCTGTTGCTCTCAGTGCAATGGAAAGTGCCGAGGTTGAGCCAAACAGTGAAGAGGGTGAGGTTATTTCAACGATTTCAATTGCCGTTTCGTCAATCGTTACAACGGTGATTATTGCAGTCAGCGTGCTTGCGTTTTATCCTGTTCTGCATAAAATTACTGATGCGGATTCACCGTTTGCGCCTGCTTTTCAGCAGGTAACACCTGCGCTTTTCGGCGCACTTTGCGCATCATATCTTGCAAAGCACTGGAAAATATCTATACTCCCGATTGCCGTGCTGACGGTTATACTTATCTTCAGCGGCAAACTCGGCACGGGCGTGCTTATTCCTATCGGCGTAATTGTATCGCTCCTCGGTGCACATATTATGTTTAAAAAGGGTATAGTAAAGTAACTGCCGACGCTGTAAAAATAAATACGATTAATCATATAAATCTGCGCACAATAATAAAAAACTATTTTAAAAGGTGAAATATGTTAGTACACCCTGTTGAGGCATTGTTTAATGAAAATTCAAAAATACTGATTTTAGGCACATTCCCGTCTGTTAAATCAAGAGAGGCTAAATTTTTTTACGGCCATCCGCAAAATCGTTTCTGGCGTGTTATGGCAAGATTGTGTGATGCAGAATTGCCGCAGACCGTTGAGGATAAAAAGAAATTGATTCTTGACAATCACCTTGCTTTGTGGGATGTTATACATTCCTGCGATGTGGAGGGCTCGGCAGACAGTTCTATTAAAAATGTTGTGCCCAATGATATAAGCGTGATTCTGAACAATTCAGAAGTCAGCAGAATTTTTGTAAACGGCAAAAAGGCAGAAAGCCTTTATAAAAAATATCTTGAAAAAGAAACAGGCATTACTGCCGTATGTCTGCCGTCAACAAGTCCTGCCAATGCTTCGTGGAGTGAAGACAGATTAACAGAATATTGGCGCAGTCATATTTTCGCAGAATAAAAACGGGCGTTAAGAATGCCAAACTCTTTAGTAGGGGAGGGTATCTGCGCCCTCCCGCAATAATAGTAGGGTGCGGCGTCCCCGACGCACCGTAAAAAATAAAGGAGTAAAATTTATGCAGGAAAAATTGTTAAAAGAAATTAAAAGTTTAGGAATTAAAGAGTTTGATAATTTTAATTCACTTAATTTAATGGATGGCGGTTATCTTAATTTAGAGGTAGAACTGCCGAGCGGAAAATTTGCCAAATTGCTTGATGACAATAAAAAATATTATGCCAATCAGATTGATATTGACGGCAGTGACAGATGTTACGGCGTAGCGGCCGATGAAAATTTTATAGTGGTTTATACATACGGCTGTAACGGTAAAGATGCTCAGTTAGTGCAGTTGAAAAGAATTGATTTGTAGGAGTAGATATTATTCATACGTTCTTAGGGTCGTTAAGAATGCCAAACTCTTCAGTAGGGGAGGGTCTCTGCGCCCTCCCGTAAATTTAATAGTTACGTTATTGAAATATATTGCATCAAAAAAGGGCCGATTTTGTATCGGTCCTTTTGTTATGTGTGATATTCTAATTTTTTTCCTGCTTTGCACCGAAAACATCGGCAACTTCTATGATTGAAATATACGCTTCGGGGTCTATTCCGTGCACGATTGATTTCATTTTGCTTACCTGAAAACGGTTGATAACAAAATATATTACTGTTTTATCTGAACTTGAATAATATCCTTTTGCATCAAAAAATGTTATTCCGTTTCCGAATGCTTCAGACAGTGCACCGCACACATTTTTGTGCTTTTCCGTAATGATAAGTGCCGCTTTTGAACGGTCAAAGCCCTCAACAATATAGTCTATTGTTTTGAGTGCCGCCACATAAGTAACGATTGAATAAAGCGGTAAAATCCAACTTTGAATTACAATTCCGCAGATGATATACAGTATTACATTATAAATCATAACAAATGTGCCGACTGTCAGATTCAGTTTTTTTGCAAAAATTACTGCCAAAACTTCTATGCCGTCAATCGCACCGCCGAATCTTATTGTTAATCCGCTGCCGATACCTGAAATCAGTCCGCCGAATATTGCGCATAAAAACAAATCCGATTTTGCAAGAGGCGATACGGTGCTTACGTCAATCGGCAGAACATCTGTTATCAGCCACGCCGAAACGGAATAAACCGCAACCGTGAATATGGAGTATATTGTAAATTCTGCACCCTGCTTTTTTAATCCGAAAATAAATATCGGCACATTGAGCGCGACAAGAAATACAGACAGCGGTAAAAATTCAGGTGTTACCTGCGCCAGCAGCATAGATGTGCCGGATATGCCGCTGTCATAAAGTTTAACAGGCTGCAGAAACATGGTAACGCCGACTGCGTTTATAATTCCTGCTATTAAAAGTATAATAAAATTTTTGATTTTCAGTTTTTTAAATAATGTCATCTCGATTCCCTTAAATGTTATTGTTTTTTATTTTTTAGGTTTTTTGATTTTGTTGAGCATTCTGTTGATTTCAAGAATCTGCTCTTTTGTAAACATTCCGTTTGCCATCATCATTGCACGCTTAACGGTGAAACCTTTGCCCAATTCAAGCATTGTTTTGTTGATTGAAAATCCCATAATTGAAAGACCTCCGCCTTTTTTCTTTTCCTTTTTTTCAGGCTTTTTATTTTCATCTTTCGGCTTGTCATCAAAACTTGATTTAAGCAGTTTTATTACTCTCAGTGCAAAGATTTTGCCTTTGAAGGTGGCAAGAATATCGCCGATGGTGTCGTTTACGGAGAAATAGCCTGTCGGCGTGTCTATCTCAAACCAGTTTATTACGGCATTTTCTTCTTTCAGTCTGTAATCTTCGTTGAATTTGTCAACTTTTTTGATTTTGCTTTCATCGGTCAGTTCTCCTGCTTTGGCAGTAATAACGGTTTCGCCCTCATTTTTCACTTCAAAATAGAAGAACGGGTATCTGCCTTTTGTCTGTTTTCCGATGCTTTCGCCGTTTGCAAAAAGTTCTACTTCATCTGCGTTTGAATAAACTGTGATTTTTGTAACGTCTTCAACCCTGTCAACATATCTTTTGCCGCAGATGTGCAGCATCGGCTTGTTTGAAAGCCATGCCTGGTATGCATAAAAACTGTCTTTCTTATATTTTCTGTCAAACGTTACAAGTCCCTTGTGGTTCATACCGTTTTCGCCGCCCTCGGCTCTTGAATCAGCGGCAAAGTCAAACATATTCCAAACGTGCGTTGCCCATAAATACGGTCTGTCAATAATCTGTTTAATAACTTCCTCGTGGTAATATGCCTGATATTCTTCCGTATAGTCGCCCTGTTCGGGCTCTGATGTGTGCCAGTTCAGCGCTTCACAGCCGTATTCACTGATGCCGATTGCCTTGTTCGGATATTTTTTATGAAAATCATCAAACCAAGGACCGTACATATGCACATTGCCGCCGTACCATCCGAAATAATGGTTGTAGGACAGAATATCGCTGATGTGCACATATTCGTCATCTGTTCGGCACATTGTAACAACCGCCTGTGTGGTAGGTCTTGTTTTGTCAAGACTGTGCACTAAATTATTAAGCATTTTGTGGTTGTCAATAAGCGCCGAGTTTGAGCCGTTCATTGTAATCTCGTTTGAAAGACCCCACGTAACAATTGACGGGTGGTTGTAATTCTGGCAGACCAGTTCTGTCATCTGTGATTTTGTGTTTTCAACGCCGTTATCAAGGTGTTTTGAAATATACGGAATCTCCGCCCATACAATAAGTCCTTTTTCATCGCACAAATTGTAAAAATCCTGCGAATGCTGATAATGGGCAAGGCGAATGGTGTTTGCACCCATTTCGCAGATAAGTTCAATGTCTTCCTTGTGGTGTTCATAGGTGAGTGCGTTTCCGATTTCAGGTCTGTCCTGATGTCTTGAAACACCTCTGAGAGGGTATTCACGTCCGTTTAAAATAAAGCCTTTCTGCGGATTTATTTCAAAACTGCGGCAGCCGAATCTGCACGATATTTCGTCAACGGTCTCGCCGTTTTCAATCAGTTTTGCTGTAGCCGTGTAAAGGTGTGGGTCGGCAGTTCCGTCCCACAAATGTGCGTTTTTGATAATAATGATTGCTGTCGGGTTTTTGCCTGCTGCATTTGCACTTTCAACAACTTCATCACCGTCATAAACAGTGAATTCAACTTCACCGTCGCAGTATGCGGAAAGTGTAACTTCATAGTCATTAACCTTTGCAATGGGTGTAACCGCAATGCCGGGTGCGCCGTAGTATTCAAGATCAAAATGCTTTTTCGGCACACCGATTATTGATACGTTTCTGTAAATTCCGCCGTAAAATGTGAAGTCGGCAAGTTGGGGATAAACAAAATCGTTCGGCGAATTGTCAACCTCAACAGTGATTTCATTTTCGTTCTGAATGTTTTCAAGTTTTACTCTGAATGTGGAGTAACCGCCGTGGTGAACAGTCAGTTTTTTGCCGTTAAAATATACGCTTGCCGATGAGTTTGCGCCGTCAATCTGTAAATAAAATTCTTCTCCCTCAGGGAATTCATTTCTTGAAATTGATTTTTTATAGGTGCAGGTGCCTCTGTAATAATCATTTCCGCCGTCCTGACCGTCTTTGCCGTTCCATGTGTGCGGCAAATTCACGGTTATGGTTTCTTTTTCTTTTGTAAACTGCCAGTTTTCGTTGATACTTTTAATATCTCTCATATTTCCCTCCGTTTCTTATTCTGCTGTTTTGCCGAATTCCTGCTCTTCTTTGAAACCTATATTGTAAATAAACTTCATTGATGCAGTCATTATGGCAAGACCGATGATTAAAAGAATGATATATAGATTTTTTATGTTTGCAGATACTTCCGCTGTTTGTACTGACGAACTTTCAATATAGCCTACGGAACTCAGTGACAGTGCCACAAGCGCTGAGCCAATGCCCTGAGCCAGTTTTCTGAAAAATGAGTACAGTGCATAAAGGGAGCCTTCTTCGCGGACTCCTTTTTTTCTGTAACTGTCTTCAATACAGTCGGCAACGATTGCCCATACAATAATCTGGAAAACGCAGCAGCCTGTGTTTACAAACATCAAGCCTACAACATAAATTATAATGCCTTTAAAATCAGGAGTAATCGGCAGAACAAGCATAACAATGCCTGCAATAACACTTACAAGACCCGATATGGTAAGCAGTTTCTTTTTGCCGACTTTTGCTACGATGTTTGATGCAAACGGCATAAATGCAACGAGCGGTAGATAAGATGCTATCATTGCGAGCGATGCTTTTTCAGCGTCGTTGAAATAGAACTGGAAAACAAGATTGTTTACTGACATTGATGAGTTGTAGAAAATGACAACTGCAACAGTTGCAATTGTTATTCCGACCATGGCACGGTTTGTAAAATATGATTTTACAGTTGAAATGTAACTTACTTTTTCAACCTTGTCTTCACGCACAACACGCTCCGTAACCATTTTTCGCAATCCGAAGAATGCAAAAAATGCTGCTATTGAAAATACGATTGTTACTATAAAAAGACTGTTTGCCGAAAGAACATTGTTTTTGTAAACAAGTTTAGGCAGTATCATAACAAGAACAGCAGGAAGAGCGGCACCGATGCTTCTGAAGGTGGAAAGTGTTGTGCGCTGCTTCGGGTCTTCCGTGATAACGGAATGAAGCGAGCCATAGGGCACATTAATCATTGTGTATGCAACCGACCAAAGGCAGTAAGAGCCGAGGCACCAAAGAATTTTTCCGATTTGAGAAAAATTGCTTACAGGTGTGAAAATCATAATCGAAAATACAACAAGCCCTACAGAGCCTATTGAAATCCAAGGCATAAATTTGCTCTTTTTGCTTATTCTTGTTCTGTCCACAAGTGAGCCGATTAAAACATCGTTAACAGCGTCCCATACTTTTGACACAATTATAATCCATGCCCAGTGTTTTGCGCTAAGTCCTATGCACTGTGTGTAAAACAGATACATATATGATGATACAAGCTGAAAAGAAAAGTTGCAGCCCATATCACCGAAGGCATAGCCGATTTTGTCCCTCATACCGAAAGGACGCAGTTCTTTTTCATTTTTCATAATTTTTACCCCTAAAATTAATATACAATATTATTATACATATTATATTGATTTTTATCAATGAGCAAAATTACTATAATTTGACTTTGAAATACGGCAAATGTCACAATAAACATTGTAAAAAATTTTACATAATGCTATAATTGCAATAAAGAGGTGGTTTTATGTATTCTTTTAAAGCAGTTTCAGCCGTTAACGGCAATCCGAACTGGGATAAACTGATAAGCCGTGAAAAAGAACTTTACGGCAAGCAGGACGATGTGCGCAATGAATTTGCCCGTGATTACACACGAATTCTTCATTCGCTTGCTTACAGGCGTTTAAAACATAAAACACAGGTTTTTTATAATATTGAAAATGACCATATCTGCACCCGTATGGAGCATGTTGCCCACGTAGAATCGGTAAGTTATACGATTGCAACTGCTCTTGGTCTGAATACGGATTTAACAAAGGCAATCTCAATCGGTCATGATCTCGGTCACGCACCGTTCGGACATAAGGGCGAAAATATGATAAAAGCGCTTACACGCACTTATCTTCAAAAAGATTTCTGGCATGAGCAGAACGGTGTAAGATTTGTTGAGAAAATAGAACTTCTTGAAAATGAGAATATGCATTATCAGAATCTGAATTTAACTTATGCGGTAAGAGACGGTATTATTTCACATTGCGGCGAGATTGATTCAAATTGCTTGAAACCGAGAACAGAGTTTATTAAACTTGAGGAATTTGATAAGCCCGGTAAGTTTGAATCTGTTACGTGGGAAGGCTGCGTTGTAAAACTTGCCGACAAGATTGCTTATGTCGGACGGGACATAGAAGATGCAAAACGGCTCGGATTTCTGGACAGTGCTGATTTAAAACAACTTGAAAACTTTGCAAAACGTTTTAAAAAAGACGCAGTGAATACTACGGTTATCATTCACAGCCTTGTGTCTGATGTATGTCGTAACAGCAGTCCCGAAAAGGGGATATGTCTCAGCGATGAATATGCAGGTTATCTTAAAGAAATCAAGCAGTTTAATTATGAAAAAATATATGATAATCCAAGGCTGAAACATTTCGAGGATTACGCTAATCTTGTTATAAATTCAATTTTTAATACACTCTACAGTGTATATAACGGCAGTGAAACTTTCAGTGAACTTGATAAAATGAAAGCCTATTATCCCTCACTTGCGGCAGATTTTAAAGAGTGGCTTGTAAAATATGTTGATTTTGATATTGTGCCTGACATCAGAAAAGAAAAAGCAGGTGCTTATGAAAATATCAAACCGTTTTGTAAACTTGAAACCAAAGAGATTTACGTTCAGGCAATCATAGATTTTATTTCCGGTATGACCGATGGTTATGCTATAAAACTGTTTAATGAACTGATTACATTTTAAAATAAAAAAATCACCGCCGGCATTTAATTGCTCTGCGGTGATTATATTTTCAGCGAATCGGGAAGACGCAAACGCTTATTAAGGGAAAATATTTGTATTTGCTGACTTCCCGACCGTTAATAAACCGAATATAATCGGATTATTAATTAGATGATATTAAGAAATTAATAAATTTCCTTTCATAATATGTATTCCAAAAAATTACAAAATGTGACATAAAATTACCATTAATTTATAAAAAGTTTATAATTAGACATAATGTTTTAATTTTCGCACAGGCAATTAAAAAACGCAGGAGCGCTCAACTCCTGCGTTCTTTTTGCTTTAACGGTATTTATATGAGAAAATTTTTGCTTCCGATTCATCAGGCTTATATATTGAATAAATATAATCACCGACAGATATGCACGAATCAGACTCTGTAATATTGTCATTTTCCGAAATATATTCAGCCGTGCTTATCTTGTCATCTGATATTCTGATTTCAAAAGCACCGTAGTATCTGCGCTCACTGTCTGTCTTGTAGTAATCAAAAATCAAACCGTTTTCGTCTGTTGATTTCGGCAGGCGGTAATTGGCATAAATACCTTTTAAAAATGCCTTGTCAAGTATAATCGGGTTTTCACTGTTCTTGTAATTATAAAGCACTGTGTCTGTTCCGATGTCTGTATTTTTCAGCAAAAGAATTCTGTTGTTTTTCATTTTGATTATAACAGAATTGCTTTCAATGTTTTCGGTTCTGCCGTAATCTATATTGATTTTTTCAGGTGCAGTAAATTCCGCCTTGCCTGATTTAAAATCATATTTCATATAATCGGCATTTTCGTAATTGCCGTCAGTCAGGTAAATTGAACTGTCTGAAATCATTGTTTCGTAATATGCACCGAGAATTGCTTTCGTTTCATCTGCACGCTTTTCGGTTTTCAGATTTATGGAACCGATTACGATATATCCAAGGTATTCGGTGTTTTCAAAATGATAAATATTTTCAGGCTTTGTTTCAACCGTATCAGCCGTCGGCGTTATGCCTTTCGGGTTATCGTGTGCCGTGCCGTAATAAGTGGCAATGTAAAGCGTGTTGTTTAACAGATAAGCAGTCGCTCCGCCGCCGTCCTGTATAAATTCAGATGTTAAAACAGGCTTTTTCGGGTCTGTCATATCATAAATCTGCGTTTTTGTAAATGTATTCATTTTTTCTTCAACTGTAACGGCAAGTTTATTTTTGTATGCACAAATTGAAACTATTTCGCAGTTGTCGGGTACAAAGCCGTCAAAAATGTCAATGAACTGTGGATTTTCGCCGTTCGCACTGAAAATATAGATTTTATCCTTGTCCGTTTCACTTTCATAATCGTGATAGGCGTAATAAATGTATTTATCATTTGCAGTGATTTTGTTTTGAATGTTTTTTAAATCGTCTTCTGTATAAATTGTCAGCGGGAAAAAGGCAGAGCCTGCGCCGAGTTCGCTTGATGAACCGTTGCCTAAATCAGCAGTAAATGCGCTCAATTCCTGATCGTTTTTAAATGTTTCTGCCTTGTCTGCATTGACGCCGAAAAAGTTAAATAAGGTAATCATTCCAATCAGAATTGCAAAGCAGGCAGCGGCAGTCAGCAGCGGTTTGTAATTTCTTTTCGGTTCAAATTTAATGCGCCTGTGAATCTGCTTGTTAATAATTTTCTGTTCAATTGCGTTGCTGCTTATGGCGTCGGGCACTTCAGGTGCTGCCGTTATAAATAAATCCGAAATAAAATTGTAGTTTTCCAAATCTTTTGTGTTCATACGTAAGCACCTTCTTTCTGAACAAGATTGTTTTTCATTTTGGCAAGACTGCGGCTCAGTTTCTGGCGCACATTGCCTGCTGTAAGTCCTGTTATTTTTGCAATTTCCTTGCTTTGCAAGCCTGCGACCACGGATAAAAGAACGATGTTTTTTTCTTCATCGCTCAGTTTTTCCATTGCGTTTTTTAAGTCGGTTCTCAGTATTATATTGCTGTCATCTGCTGCGGCAATATTTCTGTAATTATCTATATCATCTGTTTCTCTGCGGCGAATCTGCCTTTTGATTGCGGCGGCGCAGGCACAGTAAAGTATTCTGAATATCCACGCAGAAAAAGCGTCGGGATTTTTTAATTTTGAAATTTCTTCAAAGGCAGTCAGTGCACAGTCCTGCACGGCGTCTTCTGCATCCTGTTGATTATTCAGTTTGAAATAGGCATAACTGTAAAGTTTTCTTTTGTATTTGTCATAAAGAGCACAGAACGCTTTAACATCGCCTTGTTTTGCAAGCAGAACAAGTTTTTTTTCGTCCATCAGACTGCCTCCTTTTGCCTGAGTTTTTAGTTTTACGCAGTTTTTTTCTTAACAAATACTGCTATTATAGCACTGCAAAGGATAATTGCAACAATCCCGCCGATAATTACAGGCCTGTTTGCGGAAAAAATATTATTGTTTTCAGCATTTTCGGCAGTTTTTATTTCTGTTGTGATTTCCGTCGTGGTCTGCAATGCGGTTGTTTCGGTTTTTGCAGTTGTTTCTGTTTTGACGGTAGTTTCTTTTTGAGCAGAAGTAGTTTCATCATCAAAATCTACAACTGCATTTATGTAAGGCGGACTGTTTTCTTCATTTTTAAATTCAACCGTAATTGAATTGCCGTTGTTTTGGGCAACGATTTCGTAGTCTTTGCCTTCAGTTAATGTAGGGAATTCCCATCTGATAAATTTTCCGTATCCGTAATAATAGTAAGTATGTGTGTTTAATTCAGCATTGTAATCGCTGCCGATTCCGTCGGCGGGTTCACCGTTTACACAACCTAATGAATCCTGGCAATTCGGTCGTGGTTCCCAGTATTTTGTTGTGGTTTCGGCAAATGCGAAAAAGGTACAGCCGTATGCTACGCTGATTAAAGTTAATAATGTTAAAAGAATGGATGTTGCTTTTTTCATAGTTATTCTCCTTTGATTTTCTGAATTTTTCATCATTCATAATGTAAGTGTAAATTTATTTTCAGGTTGTTACAGATTATTTTATTTTTTTACAAAAAAATCAGCACCTCAAAAGCATTGAGCCTTTGAGGTGCTTTGTAATATCTGATTTAATTATTCAATAATAATGCCTTTTTCTTTTCTCTGCTGTTCAAGTTCTTTTGTAATTCTTTCTTTCTTTTCACCGACAAGATCGTAGAAGAAAAGCGGAATAATGCAGAGTAAAAGTGAAATTCCCGGGATAAGCGATACAAGGCTGAACATACCTGTTCTGATGCCTTCGCTCATTTCAAGCGGGTTTGCGGTGATTTTTGAACTAATGTTTGCCACATCAAGATTGACAATCATATACATAAGCACAATGAATGATGTTGAAACGGCATTGCCGAGTTTGTTAACAAAACTCTGAATTGCACTGCCCATTCCCGTAAGTCTTTTGCCGGTTGACCATTCCATATAATCAAGGCAGTCACCGACCATAGCGGCAGTGCAAATATTAATGGCACCGCAGGGAACACATGAAAGTGCAAGAAACGGCACGCATGCCCAGAAATGTTCGTAACCGATGAACCAGATTGCGAGCGATGATGCAAATCCGATTACAGATGTTGAAATAATAATCTGTTTATAGTTGAATTTTTTGAAAAGCAGCGGCATAACAAGCATTGTGCCGAACATTCCGATTGCCGTAGCCACCGAAAATACGGTTGAAACAAGGCTGATGTTTGACTGCAGTGCAGCCTCCTGCTCGGCTGCTGATAATCCAGTCAGGTCTTTGCCTATGTAAAAACTGTATCTTGCAACGTGCACTGCACCTGCCTGATACATATATCTTCCCGAACTTAAAACACCCATAATTGCAGTTAAAATGAGCGGTTTGCAGGTAAGAATTAATTTAAGGGCACCGGGTTCATTCTTTGCCTTTTTCGGCGGAATAGGAATGTTTACTCTCTCTTTTGATTTGAAGTAAACTCTTATAAATAATAAATTACCGAAAATTGCGCAAATGAGTGCAATTGTCATATACTTTGTTTTTTCAAGTTCCGTACCTGCAAGGTTGAATTTCGGCAGAATAAAGCCCAAAACCATAAAAATTGCCATCGGCACGGCAGAGCCAACACCGTTTGCCGTTTTTGCTTTGCTGATAATGTCACCGCGCTCGGCAGGATTCGGTGTCATAACATTCGGCAGACTCCAGAACGGTACGTCTGATGCCGTGTAAATCATACCCCATAAAACATATGTAACGCCTGCATAAATCATTAATTGTGTGCCCGAAAGATTAGGTGCATAGAATAAAAGCACCGTTAATATAGCAATCGGTATCGGCGTGTAGATAAGATAAGGGCGCATTTTGCCGTTTTTGGGGTTGCTTCTGTCTACTATATAGCCCATAATCGGGTCATTTACTGCGTCCCAGATTCTTGCAAACAGCATTAAAAACAGCACAAACAGCGGCGTCAGTTTTAAAACGCTGAGGTAAAAGTCCGAAATATACGAACTCATAATGGCGTAAACCATGCCCTGCCCGAGAGCACCTATGGCATATGCCATCCATTCTTTTTTAGCAACATGCTTTTCCATATTATTTTACTCCCTTTTATAACTGTTTTAGTTATGATTTCATTATAACTGTAAAATCTGCCGTTTGCAATATAATATTGAAAAATGCATATAAAACTTTTTATAAATTATTAACAAATTAGTTAAAATGACTAAAACATTATTGAAAAAACAGATGAAAAACGTTATAATATGCATACATTTTATTAAGGAGTGAAGCAAATGAAAAAATCAAAAAAGTTTTTATGTCTGCTGTTATCGGTTTTGATGATGTTTTCTGTTTTTTTATCAACGGTTTCAGTTGCTCTTGCCGATAATAATGTGGAAACGGCAGTTACCGATATTTATAACGGTTATGAACCGCCCAAGGCAGGCCCGAGAACAAATCTTGATTATATCGAGTATAATTATTCGGGTGCAATTTCCGCCATATCAAGAGGTTTAAATACGCTTTCATCTGAAATTAATCTTCAGTCATATCATCTTCAGAGAAATGATTTCAATAATATTATTCTTTATCTTATACAATACAAACAGTATTATTATCTTGCCGATAATTTTCCTTATATTTATTCTGTTGACAACGGTGAAGTTATATCAGCCAAGCCGATTTATAATATGTCAAAAAGTGAGGTTATTGCAGGCAATAATCTGATTAAAGAAAAAATGTCTCAATTGGTTGCAGAGGCTTCTTCGTTTTCAACCGATATTGAGAAAATACTTTATGTTCACGATTATGTTGTTGGTAATGTTGAGTATGATTTCAGTTATAATCAGGATCATAATAATATTTATTACGCCCTTAAAGACGGTAAAACAATGTGTGTCGGTTATTCGGAATTATTTAATTATGCTTTAACTCTTCTTGGTATCAAGTCGTATATCGTTACAAGCAATGCGAATAACCATGCATGGAATCTTGTTTATCTTGACGGCAGATATTATCATGTAGACTGTACAGGCGATGATCCTTATTATACCAATCCGAATTTGCTTACAAATCCTGTTTCGGGCTCTTACAGTTATAGTGATTTTATGTGTTCGGATACTGTTGCAGCGCAGAACGGTCATAAATCAAATGACTGGCAGGTAAACGGAATTAATATTTACGGATATGCGAATTCAAAAACTTATGATAATTTCTTCTGGCGTAATCTTGAGGAGCATATGGTTTATGCCGACGGGTATTGGTATGTGCCGATTGTAAGAAATTCTGACTCGTCATCAGATGCAGGGTTTACTATTAATCAGATTAAGTTTATAAACAATACAAAGTATAATACGGCTCATCAGAAAGAAATTTATTCTTATTACACGATTGGCAGTCAAAAGTCTATAATTTATTATCCTGTATTTCAGTCGTTAGGCGGGGTTATGTATTACAGAACAAGCGACGGTATTTTTGCTTATAACCCCGATTCCGATGCTGATACGCTTATTTATAAGCCCACAAAGGATTTAAATATTTATGATTTTGCTATGGATGCAGAAACAAATACATTGTCTGTTATGTACGGCAATTCACCTGATGATAACGGAATTCTGCTGAAATATAAAATTTCAGATTATCTCTGCGGTAACAGTCATCAATATGAATGGAAAAATAAAAACGGCAGTCTTGTAATGATGTGTGTAAGATGCGGTGATGTTATTAAAAAACTTCAGTTTACGGATATTGGCAGTTGTGCTTATTATGGTGATTTTATTGAATATACTTCTTCTTTTAATAAGTTTATCACAGGCACAAACCCGCCTTATAACACTGTTTTTGAACCTGTAAGAGCAATTA
Organism: Eubacterium sp.; assembly: GCA_014465955.1. Classification (GTDB taxonomy): domain Bacteria; phylum Bacillota; class Clostridia; order Oscillospirales; family Acutalibacteraceae; genus Eubacterium_R. The sequence continues at coordinate 58,476 of JACTVT010000007.1, forward strand.
ACAGAGCAATGATGGTAACAATTCTTTACCGTATGGCAGGCGAGCCGTATGCAAATAATAATCCTTACAGAATATCACCGTTCAGTGATATTAAAGACACAAGCGTATATTATTATGATGCGGCGTGCTGGGCACTGAAAAACGGTATCACAACAGAAACAACCTTTAAGCCGTTCAATAATGTAACACGTGAGCAAACAGCGACATTTCTTTACAGATATGCACAGGATAATGGCACAATCGGTGACGAAGCATATAAAAACGTAAATCTTAATGCTTATCATGACGGAAACAGTATCAGTCATTTTGCAGTTGATGCAATGAAATGGGCAAATTATAACGGTATGATAACGGGCACACAACAGGGCTATGCAAACCCGCAGGGCGCAACCCAGCGTATCCACGCAACAAAGATTTTGTACGGTTTTGGTAAAGTATGTAATATTGGCAATTTTGAGTAAATAACCGTAGGGAGGGTCTCTGTGCCCTCCCGTCGTATTGTATTATAAAAACCTTTGGAAAAATATCCAAAGGTTTTTATTTGTTAATTTTCGAATTATTTGTTCTGTCAAGCAGATAATCAATACTTACATCGTAATAATCGGCAAGTTTTATAAGCACTTCGGCAGTAAGTGCAATTACGCCTGTTTCGTATTGGGAATATGTGTTTTGCGAAACATTAAGAATTTTTGCAATGTCTTTTTGTTTTATATCACGGTCAACTCTTATATTCTTTAAATTATTATATATCATATCGGCTACCTCCGATACTATTATGCAATATCTGTATAACAGATATTGACTTTTATCTGTAAA